>CAYSAF010000003.1:0-85220 GCA_964428965.1 Candidatus Woesearchaeota archaeon | reverse complement strand
TCGTAGAGGCTTACTTTTTAAACAGAAAGTGATTTCTTAAATTCTATACTCTCAACTTCATTAGTCTTAGTATCGTAAATTGTTAACGTACTAATGCATTTTATCCCCATAATGTCACCAGAATTTACTAACAAGGTTTTTCCAACTTTTTCTTATTTAGGGGTTCTTTCATTTTTCTACACTCCTAATATAATATTCACTACTTGCTGCACATCTAAGACATTTACAGAGCCATCCTTATTCACATCAGCACTACCCACAGAAGGCTCTATACCTAAGATAATATTCACGAGTTTCTGCACATCTAAAACATCTACCTTGCCATCCTGGTTTACATCGCCGGTTAGAGTCGCGCCGGAAACATATTCGTAGGCGCCGATGTCCCAGGCAGTGCCTTGGGGACGGGGGTTACCATCTTTATCTAAAATAGCACCTGCGTTTACTCCCACATCAATTGCGGGAGAACCTACTTTAAGGTGCAAATCCCTTACCGTATCATATCCACTAGGAGGGTTAACAAGAAGAGGGTAGCCATTACTAGTCCCAGAAGAGGTAATATCCGGGGCATTTGGCCCCCGATTGACAAACAAAGGGTCAGCCACCTTGTTGTTGGACTCGATTGTTAATCCGTCAGAGCCGCCCTGACAATTCAGGTTGCCCAAGGCATTCCCATACATTAGGTTGTTTCTCACAATATTCCCAGAGCCGACTGTGCCACCCCAAAATGTGACTATACTGCAACCTGCATGGTAGGAAGGCACGGTATTTGTTTGGAACGCAATAATATTATTTACGATTAGATTGTTTTTTGATGTGCCCGGCATGGAGCTGCCATAATAAGTCCCTTCCGAGGAACCGGCGCCTGTTAGCCCTATTCCAGAACCGCCGGTTGCCACAATAGTATTATGTGAGATGGTTGAATCTTCCAACCCTGGCCAAAATTGAATACCGCAAGCGGCAGAATCTGTTATGACGTTATTCGATATTGTCCATCTCCTTCCCCAGGCATAAATGCCGTGGTCGCCCTCCCTACGGCCCCCTGTATTATGGATATAGTTGCCAATAACGGTGTAGTCCTCTCCGCCTATCAGCATTCCCTGCATGTCGCAACGCTTCAGCTCGTTATATGAAATTTCAATATGGTTAGAGGTGCCATCGTCATTATTCTCAATCTTAATGCAGTCCTCATTTGACCCCAGGCTTCCGTCAAAAGACAAACGTGTAATTTTGACATACTGGCTCCCCGCAGCAAGAATAATATGGCCTATCACCGGACTCTCTCCCGGGTAACTTGTTATTACTATAGACTGACTTGCAGCCCCCTTTACAACAATCTCATCACTAAACGACTGCGCATAAGTCCCTGCCCTGATGTACAAGATGTCTCCGGGTTTCAGCTTCCCAAGGGAAGTCTGTATTGTTTTCCATGGCGCAGAAATAGTACCAGCATTTGAGTCACTTCCGGTGGTGGAAACATAATAAGTGGCGGCTTGAGAGATATTTAAAGCTAACAAAATCATAACTAAATAAAACAGTAAGGTAATATTATGTTTGTATTTTTTTGGGAATAATTTTTTCTGAGAAAAAAACATTCAACATTCCCCCCACTCACACATGCACAACTGCCAACAGCCAAAACTATTTAAACAAGATATATAAAATGTTTTTCTATAATAAGCCTCGGTATTCATAATAGATGACGTGTACCTCATTTTTCAATCAAAACTACAAATCCTCTTTTTTTTAATTATTATACAAAATATTTTTATATTTAAATACTTTTGTATACTTTTAATACTTACAACCCCTTAACATCTTTAATCCTGCCAAAATAATAAACCTTATCACTAACTATAAAAACTTCAAAAAAAGAAAGATTCTGCTTAAGGAAAGGGCTCAAGATTTCATCCTTCAAAATATCTGTGCCCTCTGTTACAAGGTTGAAGGAGGGCATAACTATCAATGCTTTACCATGCCAACTGCCCTTAAGAAAGCACTTGAATACCTCAACCCTTGAATCCTTCTTCAAACCCACAGCAGGATGCTCATGGCCAATAATAACAACCTTTGAATTTACGGACTTAGGGATGTGGTGACCGTGGCAGAAATAAAAATCGCCAACCCTAAAAAAACGCTTTACGTTAATATTTCTCTTTGCAGCTATAGGACCTAAAACCGTATCATGGTTACCCTTAATCAAGATTATGTTCTTACAATAAGAGGAGAGGAAATCAAGAAGCTGCAGGGTGTTCCTCCACTCAGTCTCGCTAATCATCCCAAATTCATGCTTCAAATCCCCAAGAATAACAATCTTTTTCAGCTCCAAATTTTTCAGAATAGAGTTCAACTTATCAATTATCTCTTGGAATTGGAATCTGGGAATCAAAATGCCCTCCTTGTTCAAAGCCTCCTCATAACCTATGTGAAAATCAGAAACTACCAGGATCTTTTCCCTCTTCAGGTAAAGAGCTAAGTCCCTAATCTCAATGCCAGGAAATACTTCCATGAAAATAACGTAAAGAAGAAAGTATAAAAAATTACCTAAGTAATAGAATCCTCATGAGACTTCTCTTCATCTTCCTTCCTGTCACCAAGCCTTTCAAACTTCAAGTGGGATCTCTTAAAAGTTTCTTCATAATTCTCCCATTTCGGGGGGAGAGGCCTTTTGATGGTTATCGGAAGGACTTTAGCATCAAACTCTAGCTTGGCTATGTTAATAGGATTATAAGCAAGCTTTTCAAAATCATCTTCCTTAAGGTCCAAAAGAACAGGAGCCCCCATAGCTATCTGCAAAGCCCTCGCACCTATAATCCTTGCCCGCTCATACTTAGTGTACTTCATTTTTTACCAGCCCTCAAAAGGGTCCTCAAAATCATCTGACTCATCATCAGAATCTGAAAAGTTCGCAGAACAGCAGCTTTTATAAGTTTTTTGTTTTGCTCTTTTTTTCATGAACAAACAAATGTGTATTCCAACTTATATATAAATTTATCCATGTTCAAAAAATCATGTTTTTGTCAATAAATCGTTGATTCGAACGAAACTTTTATATACAAAAACAATAACAAATTGCATGAAAAGATGGTGACGGAACTAAGAAGGTATGTGATAAAAAACCTTAAGCACCCAATAAAAGAGGATGTAAACAGGGACATGGAATGGATATGTAACTGTCTTGGTTTTGCAGACTCAAGGGACAAAGAAAGAACAGCAAGCAAGGTATTCAAACTATTACTGGAGGCAGCAAAGGAAGGTAAAGGGATGACAAGCGAGGAAATTGCGGAAAGCGTTAAACCAACTAGGGGTGCAGTAGTTCACCACCTCAACAAATTCATCAGAGCAGGACTTGTGATCAAGATAAATTCAAAATACGAACTAAGAATGAGCAGCCTCAAGAAAACAATAGAAGAAGTCAACGTTGACATCCAAAGGGTGATCAGCAACATGTCAGAAATAGCAGAATCCGTTGATAACAAAATGGGGTTAAAGTCAAGATGAAAGCGGTGAAATGCAGCCACCACCCATATCGCGAGGTAGTAAGTAAATGTGGATGGTGCGAAAAAGAGATATGCGAAGAATGCGTATCTTATGCCAAAGGGAAAAAATTTTGCGTTGACTGCGCAAACAGATTTCGATTAGGAAAATAATATTCAAAAACAAAAGGTGGTGAACATGGTAGAGCACATTAAAAGACACATAGGAAAAATGGTAGATGATTTCTCCGAAAAAGAGGAAAACACATTCCAGAAAATAGTACCAGCGTTACTAAAGAAGGGCATAGACCAGGTGAACTTGTCTATGTTTGATGAAGAGACAAAAAAACAACTATTAAACGCGGCTGGAGACGAATACGTAAAAAAGGGAATGATAATAGAAGCACTAAAATCGTTCACGATAACTGGAAACAAAGAAAAGCTAACAGAAATAGGAGATGACCATGTGAAAGTAGGAATGTACTCACAAGCAATTGATGCTTACAGACTAGCTGACAACAGAGAAAAGCTAATGAGAGTGGGCGACAAAGCACTCATGGAAGGAAGGGTGTCAGATGCTGTAAAGGCATTCAAACTTCTCGGAGATTCTGAAAGACTGAATAAGGTGGGAGACTTTTGTGTACAGGCGGACAAACTTGATTTTGCGATAGAAGTATTCAGCGCACTAGAAAACAAAAGCAAACTCATAACACTAGGAGAAAAATGCGTCAAAGAAAACCAACTTGTTTATGCGATGAGGGCATTTGAGCTTGCAGGAGACAGAGAGAAACTAAGCAGGGTAGGTGACATATTCCTCAAATCTGGACTGCTGGTAAGCGCACTAAAATGTTATGAGCTAGCGGACAACAAGATGATGGTGCAATTCATAAAAGAAAATTTCCCAGCAAGCGAATACACAAACAAGCTATACATGTAAGATGCAAATAAAAAGAAAAGAGTCAGAACCAAGAGAACCCCTACAAAAAAGGGAATCCACCCTAGAAGTTCTCAAAAGACTTAAAGCCGAGGAAGGAAGAAGCACAGAGAAAAGAGAACCCTTCATAATAGAAAAGGGAGACGATGGATTCCCGGTCGTAAGAACCCTGCCAGAAACCAACATAATAGCACTGCTAACAAAAATAGAAGCGATGGAAAGACAGATGAAAGGAGGCGACAACTACCTAAGTATGTATTATGACATGAAAAACCTTGAGGAGAAGTTCCTCAGGATGGCAGAGCAAATAGAAAGACACAACTTCCAAGTATCAGCAGACACAAAGAAAAAGATCATGCTAAGAAAAGAAAAAATAGAGGGAAAAAGGAAAAAGGAGTGAGAAAATGGGACTGAGAGACTGGTGGAACAGATTGGGAGAAGAAGAAAAATACCAAGACTATAAAGAAGAATTCTACGAAGAAGATAGCAAGCTAATGGTAAGGGTGTTTGACATAAAAATGGAAAAAGATGCAGATGAAATAATAGAAGCAATAAACAACAGTAATGTAATAGCGCTGATAAACAGCAGAAACATAAAAGACGGAGAGGAACTAAAAAACATAATACTAAGGGTTAAAGAAGCGACAGAAGCGAGGCAAGGAAGAGTGGTTGGGCTGCCAGACAAGTGGTTCTTGGTAACGCCAAAAGAGGTGGGCATATACAAGAAACAGGAACCAACAATTTAATTTTTTTCTAAAATTTTTTTAAGCCTGAAGCTGAGGTCTTTTGTAAGAACTAGAAACAGCGATAGGAACCTCATGAGGCAAGAACTGCACAATAACTCCCTTGCTTATACCCAGATCCTTCAGTTTAATAAGGTATTCACTTCTTGTTGACTTGTCAAAGCCCGGCTTGTATGCCCTCAATACTCCTACAACCCTCTCTTTTGGATCGATGAAATCATCTTCCTTAATATACTTTGAATTTGATTCAGGAACCTTGCAAAGGAAGAACTCACCATCTATGCCTTCAAGCATCTTACCAATTTTAACAACCTTACCAACCTCCGTGCCATCATAAACTGACTGTTTGATAAGATAAGCATCTCCTGCTGCAAGAGCCATCTGACTCTTGCTACCAATTGCCAGAGAAGAGCCATCAGAAGATGAGAAGTCCTTGGGCACAAGCATCTCAGCAAGCTTGGAGAAGTTCCTAATCCTCCTACTAGGATTTGCTTTGTTGTACTGCTTAAGGGCAACAGTCATGTAGTTATGGAAAATGTGCTTATCTGAAACAGTAAGGCTGCCATCATCATTCTCCCTAATCACATAGCCGCCATCCCTGTAAGGATGCTTACAGTTGTGATTATCTGTGTAAGACTTAGACTCCCTAACAAGCTTGGCAGGCAAATCTGAAAGGGTTACCTTGCCATAAGTAAGGGGTCCGGAGGAGTGAGGTTGGATTCCTCTACGGTGCTTGAGCATAATAACACCTACAAGCTCTTTTTCCCTCTCATCTCCTTCCCGGATCTTCTTAGTAGACACTGATGAACCCTTCTCGGTAGTCCCTGCTACAGTTCTTCTAAAGTAATTCTCAAGAACATTAAACTGGACCAAGGCCCTGAACACAGGATCGGCATTAGGACCTACGAGAACCTCTTTTGTAAGCATTTCAAGTCCACCCTCTTTTACCGATTCCACAACCTTTTCACCACTTTTTTAAGGTAAATTGTATTACCTATCCTTTTGTGTCAAAAAGCCTAAATTTCTTTCTTTTTAGTTTTTATGCGTAAATTTCTTCTCTTTTTGGTTATTAGGTTTGTTTTTTGATTGTTTTAACCTAATCCAAGCTTTTTTAGACTATTTTAGTCACATAATTACTATATAAATATTTCTGTTTTGTATAATACAGGTTAAAAATGCTCTTTTTATGAATAATAAAGACAGGAAAATCTTTTATTTAGCAGAAAGAAAAATTTACTCATTTTTTTTACCCTTCTCCACAGCAATTTTAGCAAGAACAAGGTTATGCATGCGCCTCAAAAATTCCTGCTTATCATCAATCTTCATTATGTCAGAAGCACCCTCAAGAATCAAACCAAGAGCAAAAGGGCTGGGAATCTTTGTGTTAACCTCAACAACCTTAATCTTACCCTCTTCAACTAACTCAAGGACCTTAGCAGCGTTCTCAATGTCCATCAAATCCTCTAGCACTTCACGCTTAGCTTCCTTCAAGATAAAGAAGTCAGGAGAAATTCTCTTGACAGCATTCATCAGAATCATAGAACTTACTTGTTGCCTGCCAACACGCTTCTTCCTACCCTTATACTCACGCAGGATCATCAAAGCACGAGTAGCACAATGCCTGAATCTACGCTTCATAACTTCAGTCCTGTCAATAGCAAGGTTAAGAACCTTCCTGAGCTCCTCAGACTTCAGAAGCTTGAAAGCAGGAAGAACCTGAACCTTCTTATCACACTTAACGTAAAAACCGTTATCAGTAACGCCAATCTCAACATCACGATGCTGGGACCTTGAAATAGCAAAAGCAACAGCACGGGAAAGAACATCGTTAACACGTCTACCAAACAAGGTGTGGAAAATAGTGGTAACCTTATCGTGCTCATCAGAGTAATGCTCTATGATTATCTTATCAGAATGAGGCAAACCTATGTACTCATACTGCTCTCTGCAATAATTATAAATGGCTTCTGCAGCGTTCTCATCGACATACAAATAATCAAGGATGAACTTTATTATCTCCTTCTTGCTGTAATCGTGGGCAAACTTCTGATTAATCAACTTCCTAAACCTTTGAATGTCAGAAGCAAGGTCAAAAGAGAGAGGCAGCATTTCTGAATACCAAGAGGGAACAGTTGGCGGCCTGTTTGGAGTGGGCATAACCTGAGCAACCATGCCACGACTGAACTTAAACTCGTAAGTCTCGCCGCCCAACAAGAATGTATCACCACGATTCAATTTTTCAAGGAAACCCTCATCAACGTGACCGATGGTTCTTTCACCTTGTTTGACAATAATAAAAGATTCTTCAGGAATTGTACCGATGTTAGTCATGTAAAGGACCCTGGCAAGTTTTCCCTTCCTGCCTATTATACCAGTTGCTTCATCATACCAGATCTTAGCATAGATGTGACGGTCTTCAAGAGAGGTGTACTTGCCTGAAAGGTAATCTATAACATCGTTGAAATCTTTTCTCGTTAAGTCCTTGTAACAGTAACTTTTTTTAACGAGGGAATAAAGGTCGTTGACGTGAATGCGGTCAGCAATGGCAATACCATAAATCTGCTGAGCAAGAACATCGAGACAATTCGTTGGAATGTGGATCCTATCAATTTTTTTCTCAACAGCAGACTTCAAAAGCACAGAACACTCAATAAGGTCGTCCCTGTCGAGAACTATGATACGACCTTTAGTTGTGTCATGCAATTTGTGTCCGCTTCTTCCGCATCTTTGAAGCGCTCGGGCAACGGATTTTGGGGAACCAAGCAAAATAACCAAATCAATATAACCTATATCAATTCCGAGCTCGAGGCTAGTCGAAGAGACAACTACTTTTAGTTTACCTTCCCTAAGCCTTTGTTCAATACCTGTACGAAGATCTTTTGACAATGAACCATGATGAGCCCCTATGTTTTCTGTATAATTTTTGGGAAATTTCTCTTTAAGATGATGGACAACACGCTCAGTAGCAGATCGAGTATTTGTAAAGATTAAAGTTGTTTTATGTTGTTGTATCAAATCATCTATCAGCTTATACATCTTATGATGCATTAAAGAGTGGGAAGTGTCAACTAAATCTGGAACGGGGGATAAAACTTTCATATCAAGCTCCTTTAGGAATTGAACATTAACAATCTTACAAGACCTTTCTTTGCCGTTATCTAGACCCACTAAAAAACTAGCTATATGATTTATAGGAGCTATCGTTGCGCTTAAACCTACTCTTGTAATATGCTTTGACAATTCTTGCAACCTTTCAAGTGAAAGTGAAAGGTGGACACCGCGTTTATTATCACAAAGACTGTGTATTTCATCAGTAATACACCACTGGACATCTCTTAAGTGCTCTACAAATTTTGAAGAAGAAAGTAGTATTGCTAAACTTTCAGGGGTCAAAACAAGTATATGTGGTGGGCTTTTTAGCATTCTTGCTTTTTCACTTTGACTAGTATCCCCTGTCCTGACGGCTATACGTATACCCAATTCTTTTCCTGCGATTTCTTCGATTTCCCTTAGCGGATTTTTTAAATTCACTTCCAAATCATTCGAAAGTGCCTTGAGAGGATTTACATATATACAATAAATTTTATCCTCTAAAATACCTTTTTCAGCACAATCTACCAATTCGTTCAGGACTGATAACATGGCAGTGAGCGTTTTTCCTGAACCTGTTGGGGATGATACTAGAATATTTTCTCTTGAGTGTATAGGCATAATAGCATATTTTTGAGGTAAACAGAAAGTTCCAAATTTCTTTTTAAACCACTCTCTAACATAAGGATGCAATAATTCAAATAGTTCATCGTCCGTATATATTTTACTCTGGGTGGTCATCATTTTATTTTACCTTCTCTTTAGATTGGCTTGTTATCTTTTCCGCTATAATGTCTTGTCATTCTTTTTTAAAGCTATCTTTACTTTACTATAATTAAAAATGGGATTCTTTAAATGTGTTATGTGTGCAAACTTGTCGTATGTCTATTGCCAAGAAAATATATTTTCTATAATCTCTTTCGAATCAGATTCACTGTCCGGCTTACTCTTGTATTCCAACATACAAATCGAACCTCTAACAGTGGTTATAATAGTTATGTTTAACGTCAACTAAGAACTAGCGTCATTGTCATTAACGCTATTATCTTTAGGTTTCATGTTATTGCCGTTCTTCTCTGAAATAATAACACGATCAACAGTCTTTACCCTGTCGCCATCATCAAGCTTCATGATACGAACCCCCTGGGTGTTCCTACCTATCGAAGAGATGTCAGAAGCAAGAACCCTGATAACAACACCCTTCTGACTCATCAAAATTATTTCATCAGAGTCAGTAACAGTACGGATAGCAATAACACGACCATTCCTATCAGAAGTCTTGATGTTGATAACACCCTTACCGCCACGCCTGATCAAACGGTAATCAGAAATCGGAGTCCTCTTGCCGAAACCGTTCTCGGTAACAGTAAGCAGGGTGCCAGATTCAAGGCCAACCTCCATACCTATAACCTCATCGCCCTTACTAAGTCTTATGCCCTTAACACCCATGGCTTGCCTTCCAACAGGATTAACATCCTTCTCAGAAAACTTAACAGCAAGACCGTTCTTAGTGGCAATAACCATGTTCAAAATACCAGGAGTCAACCTAACCTTAACAAGCTCGTCACCAGGCTTCAAAGTTATACCAATAATACCGCCCTTCCTAGGCCTGGAATATTCTGACAGAAGCGTTTTCTTCAAGATACCTTTCTTGGTAGCCATCAAAAGATAATGCTCGCCCTCGAAAGTTGGAATTGGGACAAGGGCTGTTATTTTTTCTTCTTCCTTCAGGTTGAGCAGATTAACTATCGCCTTACCCTTAGAATACCTAGAAGCCTGTGGAATCTGGTATGCTTTTAACCAGTAAACCTGGCCCTTATTCGAGAAGAATAAAATGTAATTGTGGTTGTGAGTTGTGAAAATCTGCTCAACAACATCCTCTTCCTTAAGATCTGTACCTATAATACCCTTGCCACCCCTACGCTGCTGCTTGTAAGTGCCAACTGGAAGCTGCTTGATATAGCCAGAATGGGTTACAGTAACAACAACGTCTTCCTTTTGGATTAATTCTTCGAGCTCGATCTCTTCTTCGATGTCAAGGATTTGGGTCTTACGGGCATCAGAAAAGTTGTTAGAGATATCAAACAACTCATCCTTAATTATCCCAAGAATCTTTTGTTCAGAAGCAAGAATGTCCCTTAACTTCTTGATCAACTCAAGAGTTTCCTCATAATCCTTCTTGATCTTATCCTGCTCAAGGGAAGTCAACCTATGCAGCCTCATATCAAGAATGGCCTGGCTCTGGATTTCAGAAAGGGAGAACCTTTTTATTAATTCAGCTTTAGCAACAACAGGATCCTTTGAAGCCTTAATCGTCTTTATAACGTCGTCTATTTTGCTTAAAGCGATCTTCAGACCTTCAAGGATATGGGCTTTATTTTCTGCTTTTCTTAATTCAAACTGTGTCCTCCTGGTAACAACTTCTTTCCTGTGCTTAATGTAACAACTTATGATCTCCTTGAGATTCAAGATCTTAGGCTGACCATCAACTAGGGCAAGCATTATAACACCAAAAGTAGTTTGCAACTGGGTGTTCTTGAATAACTGGTTAAGCAAAATAACATCATCGGTTCCTTTCTTCAGCTCGATGACGATGCGCATGCCCTTCCTGTCAGACTCATCTCTTATATCTGAAATGCCTTCTATCTTCTTATCCTTAACCAAGTCAGCCATGGCTTCAATAAGCATAGACTTGTTAACCTGATAAGGGATTTCGGTAACTATAATCGATTTCCTGTCCTTCTTCTCCTCGACGTGGGTTTTTGCCCTGAGGAGTATTTTACCACGACCAGTCATGTAAGCAGAATGAATTCCAGACTTGCCAACTATAAAAGCACCTGTGGGAAAATCAGGGGCAGGTATTTTTTCAATAAGTTCCTGCATGTCTATGTTAGGGTTATCAATTGCTGCAACAATCGCATCAACAACCTCATTTATGTTATGAGGAGGTATGTTTGTAGCCATACCAACAGCGATACCAGAGCTGCCGTTAATCAACAGGTTGGGCAACTTAGCAGGAAGCACTACTGGTTCCTTTGTTGAGTTGTCATAATTTGGAATCCAGTCAACAGTATCTTTCTCTATGTCTATGAGGAGCTCTTCAGAGATTTTTGACAATCTGGCTTCTGTGTAACGCATGCTTGCTGCAGCGTCGCCATCGACTGAGTTATGTACAAATATTCCTGCTACCAAAGCAAAATTATGTGTACCCTCAATTGTAATATCATAAACATCTTCATTTTTTCCTAAGAAAATTATTTCCTTAACCTTATGGTTTAGTAGCGGGGTTATACCTAACTCTCGATATAAATTTTGTATATCCCCATTAAAGAATTTTTTAAGGCCAACATTAAAGTTAATTACCCCTGAACCTTTTCTGTAATTCTCAGATATTCTAACTTTTTCATAATTCTCCTCGTTAAGTTGATTATACAATGCAAAAGTCTTTTTACAAACAATTATGAACTTGTAATAATTTGCTTTTTTACCATTTTCAGAAAGTATGGACAAAATTTTATTTTTGTATTCCTTATCTTTCCAAAGTTCTTTAGATATGGCAGATATGTATTTTCTGTGTTTTGGGTTACTCCATATTTTGATAGATAATTGTTTCATACGCTCAGCTTGTTCTTTATAATAATCTGGGTTTTTCCATTTCTCCTTAAGAGAATTAGACCTCATTTCTCTGTAAGCTGGGTTTTTCCAGAGCTTTTTCAGAGTCTTAGTTGCTCTCTTACTGAATTCTTCTTTCTTTTCAGGGTGCTCATTCATATATTTTTTATTAATTTCACTTAGGAATTTACACATTTTTTCCCTATATTTGGGGTTTGCCCAATTTCTTTTATTCCGCTGAGACAATCTAACTGAATTAATTTTTCTATTATCAGGGTTAGACCAATATTTTATCCTTCCTTCTGATATCTTTTTTCTGTAATTCTCATTTTTATGTAAGTTTGAAGCATGTTCTGCATGTAACTTCCAATGGTCTCCCCATTTTATTCTTCTAACATTATTTGGGTTGTTATTAAATTTATTAAAATCAATATGATGCCTGACCTTCCCAGCATTTTTCTTATACATGTTGTTATCTAAATTCCAAGAATCTGCCAGGTTATGACAAGGAACCCAATTTTTGATTTTAGGCTGGTATATTACAGGATAACCTTTTAAGGCAGGTTTGAACCCATCTTTATTATCTGATAACCTTATGTAGAGGGGCATTAACGAATCTCCAGCTTTAAGCTTTATCGCCTCTTTATAAGTCCCATCCCTTAACATAAATTTATGATCATATGTGCAGTTTATTTCTTCATTATTATCTAAAACAATTTTCAATATTTTTTGATTAATCTTTGTAAGTCTAGGATTTTTAATTTCAGCTATTTTTATTTTACCTTTTTTATCTATTGTGAAAGTATAATTCTTCTTACCCTCTTTATCTTCTTTTATAAGCTCTTCAAAATCTAGATTTCTTCCATCTGCTAATGCAATTTTTGTGTCTTTAGTAAAACAACCCCAATTGCCCTGACCATCAACTAAGGGATAGCGTAAAGAAAAATCCTGGGCCATCCTCACAAGGGTATCATAAATAGCAGCATCACCGTGAGGGTGCAAGTGCGCCATCGTGGTCCCCACAATGTTAGCAGATTTTTTGAAAGGTTTGTTGTGAAGCAATCCAAGTTGTTGCATAGTGTAGAGAACTCTCCTATGAACGGGTTTTAAACCATCCTTAACATCTGGGAGCGCTCTTCCGACTATGACAGACATGGCGTAGTCTACGTAAGACTCCTTCATTTCTTCTTCAATCAACCTTTTCTGAATTTCTTCTGGCATCTTACTTCAGCACCTCAAGCAAGTCTTCTGGCTTTTGTAAAGTATGAATTATAGGCCCTCGTATTTTCTCCTTAGAATGATAACCATAAGCAGACCAGATAAAAGGAACTTTGGCAGCTGCGGCAGTTAAACCATCGATGTCCATGTCACCAACAAAAAAGGTATTTTCTCTAAATACCTTGAAATGATCCATCAAAAATTCAAGACCATCGGGATGGGGCTTAGGTCTTAAATGATCAGGTTCGTCATAACTCACAATCTTATGGACATAATCCAAGAGATTGAACTGATCAAGCTTTCCCCTAATCGTATCGTCATGATTGTTTGATAATATGGCAACATGATTATCGGTCTCATTAAGCACCCTAAGCACTTTATCAACACCCTGGTGGATGGGAATACTATGCTTATTCTTATGATAAAATACGAAGTACAGGGCTTTTGCTACGAACTCAAGATCAGGAGAAATACCCATCCTCCTGAAATTCACCTTATAGTCACTATCACACCAATTACCAAACTCTTTCTCATCTTTCCAAAACTTTCTGTTAACGAATCTTGAGAGTATGTTATAATAATTCAGGTGGAACCTAAGAGAATCCACCAGAGTGCCATCAGAGTCCAAAACGATAAGCTTCTTTTCCATCTCACACATCCAAATTCTTAACTTCCTTAGCATACTTGAAAATGAAATGCCTTCTTGGCTGAACCTGATCACCCATCAGTATGGTGAAAATCTGATCAGCATTAACTGCATCTTCAATTGTGACCTGCTTCAGAGTCCTTGTGTTAGGATCCATAGTAGTTTCCCACAACTGATCAGGGTTCATCTCACCGAGACCTTTAAAACGTTGTATAATAACATCATCTTTACCTATCTCATTAAGTAATTTTTGCAATGCTTCATCATTTTTGACGTAGTAATCCTTCTTACCCTTCTTAACCTTGTATAATGGCGGTAGGGCTATGTAAACATAACCAGCATCAATCAAAGGACGCATGTAACGATATAAGAATGTTAGGCCCAAACATAAGATGTGTGCACCATCCACGTCGGAATCATTTGTTAAAATTATTTTATGATAACGAACCTTTGAAAGATCAAACTCATCATTAATACCTGTGCCGATAGCAGACATCAAAGTTGTAATCTGCTCGCTCTTGAAAATCTTATCAATCCTTGCTTTCTCGACGTTAAGGATTTTACCTCTCAACGGAAGGATCGCTTGGAATTCTCTTGATCTTGCTAATTTACATGACCCACCGGCCGAATCGCCCTCTACAATGAAGATTTCAGACTTGGAAGGATCCTTCTCCTGACAATCAGCAAGCTTACCTGGTAAGGAACCGGATTCCAAAACACACTTCCTCCTCGTAAGCTCCCTGGCTTTCCTAGCAGCCTCCCTAGCCTTGGCAGAAGTGATAGACTTCATAATTATTATTTTTGCTATTAAGGGATTCTCCTCGAAGAAAGTAGACAGTGCCTGATAAGTTATCGAATCAACCAAACCCTTTATCTCCAAGTTTCCCAACTTTGTTTTTGTCTGTCCTTCAAACTGAGGCTCAGGAACCTTCACAGAAATAACAGCAGTCAATCCTTCTTTCGCATCCGGACCTGAAAGCTTGACATCACTAAGTTTATTCTTTTTTATATAATCGTTAATAATCCTTGTAAGAGCTGTAGAAAAACCAGAATAATGGGTACCATGCTCAATTGTATTGATGTTGTTACAGAACGAGAAAACAGACTCTATATAACCATCATTGTATTGCATTGCAACCTCAACATTAATCTTCTTGTCCTCTTTTTGGAAATAGATTATCTTATCATGCAAAACCTTCTTATTCTTGTTCAAATATTCCACGAATGAGATTAGACCACCGTCATACTGAAATGTTTTTTCTAAGTTATTCCTTTCATCTTTTATAACTATCTTAACACCCTTGTTAAGAAAGGCAAGCTCCCTAAGCCTTGCAGCAAGAATGTCAAAGTTAAATTCTGCGGTTTGGAATATTACATTATCGGGGAGGAATGTTACAGAAGTTCCAGTATCTTGGGCGTCTCCAACGATTTTTAATTCTGTGACAGGCTTACCACATTCATACTTTTGATAGTAAACCTTACCATCTCTCCTAACCTTAACTTCTAACCACTTTGATAAGGCATTTGTTACAGAAATACCAACACCGTGAAGACCGCCAGAAACTTTGTAAGTTTCCTTGTCGAATTTTCCGCCTGCGTGCAACGTCGTCATAACCACTTCCACAGCAGACTTCTTCTCACCAGCATGAATGTCTACAGGAATGCCACGACCGTTATCAGAGACGGTTATAGAGCCGTCAGAATGGATTATAACAGAGATAAGCTTACAGAAGCCAGCCAAGGCTTCATCTATGGAGTTATCTATGGCCTCATAGACTATATGGTGAAGACCTCTACTACCAGTGTCACCTATAAACATTGAAGGTCTCTTACGCACTGCCTCAAGGTCCTTCAAAACTTGAATGCTCTCTGCCGAATACTTCTTCTTTTCCTCTGCCATCTTTTGAGTCTCATGACTAACTTGCTTAATTTTTCCAGGTAATATTTCACCCTAGAATCAATGTAAAAATGGCTGGGTTATTTAAAAATATTTGTATGGCTAAAATGCCCAAATTTGACCACTACAGGCTCTGGGAAGGCTAAGAACTTAGAAAAAAGAGAAAGGTTTATATAGCAGAAGTGAAGGGTTTTCAGGCCAAATTCTTAACCATGTAAGGCCCCTCTAGCCTGTAGCCCAAAAGCAAGCATTATAGTAATTCAACACTTATACTAATCTGGAATCGATTAAAAAGAAATATACTTTAAAAAGTTCCTATTTTCTGTATAAATATATCAAGAAACAGCAAACTTTAAGTAGTTGCAAGTCAACCTTCCCGAATATGAAAAAAGTATTATATGTACCTACTCAACCACGAAATCAAAGAGAAGAAAGACTCCTTGATGAAATTATTTTAGATTCATCTCTAAAAAATGCTGATCTTAGAAGGAGAGTACAAGACTATATGAATCACAAACACAATTATGTTTTAGTAGCATGGATTCATCCCTCTGCTTCAATGGTTAGGCATTCTTTTGAAAAGAAAGAATTAGCGATAACTACTTATAATTCTTACTGTAATCAAAAGCCTATACCTAGAATTGTGGGTATAAGGCACTATGACCTAGAATTGTGGGTATAAGGCACTATGAAGATTTAAATTATTTAAAAGGAATATTGTAATTACAAAATTTTTGACATATATGGACCATCCTTATGGTAACTAAGTGATGAATAGTATTTTTTAACTCCAATCCCTGAGATAACAACCATCTTTTTATAACCATGATCCTTTGCAATGGATTCTGCTTTGGCAAGAAGCATAGAACCAAAACCCTTATGCTGCATCTGACCCTTAACAGGGGACTTACCAATCTGAACAAGGGGAGAATAAACATGAAGCTCCCTAATCAGAGCTGATTCCTTTGTAATTTCCTTTCTCAGACTCTTTGAAGGAAAACGAAGTCTGCAAAAACCAACAAGGACATCGTTCTTAACATCCTCGACGGAGATGAAGAATTCCCTGCCATGAGATGAGTCATAGGGACGAACCATAATCTCAACTTTTTCAACCTTTTTAGCACGACCAGCTTCACGGCAGCGAATGCACCTGCACTTCAAATTATGCTCCTTCATATACTTGTCAACGTACTGCCTCAAGTTTGTCTTGTCAACGCCGGCAATGGTCATCTTGGTGGGAATGTCACGTTGGACTCTCATAATACGGACGTAAGGAGGTACTTCTGCCTTGAACTTAGCGATAATCTCGATGGCATCTTTAGTGTTAAGTGGGTGATACTTACCTCGCTTGTACAAATCATAAAGCTTAGTGCCTTCCAAAACCATACAGGGATACAACTTAAGCATGTCAGGCCTGAAATCAGGGTTAGAGAAAAGCTCTCTCAAAGAAGCCAAGTCTTTTTCACGATTTGAACCAGGCAAACCAAGCATCATATGAGCATTAACCTTAAAGCTCAAATCCTTAAGAATCTGCATAGACTTAATTGAATCATTTACAGAATGACCACGTTCCATCTTCTTCAAAACATCGTCGTAAGTTGACTGAATGCCGAGCTCAACTCTTGTGCAGCCAAGCTTCAACATCTCATTAGCATGCTTAAACATGGCATAATCAGGCCTAGACTCAATAGTTAGACCAACACACCTTATCAAAGAAGACTCGTTCGTTTTCTGCTCTTTCAACAAGGAAGAATTGCCCTTCAACTTGAGAACCTTCTTCTGAATCCTTGAAATCCTATCCTTATTGTTGATATCTTCCGTAGGAAGTTCGAAGAAATCCTTGAACTTTGCAAAATCAAGAACCTCCCTCTTAAAGAAAAACCTGGAAAAATCATTCAAGGCTTTAAAGCAATATTTGATAAATTCTTCCTGGTACTTCTTCTGGAATGAGGGAAAAGTGCCACCCATAACAATCAACTCAACCTTGTCAGGCATGTGATCAAGCAGAACATACTGCTCGAGACGATTAAAAATCTGCAGGTAAGGATCATAAAAATTCCTTATACCCCTCATCGTTGCAGGCTCTTTTCCTGTGTAACTTTGCGGGACTGAACCAAAAAAGGAATCAGGACCGCCGGGACAGGGAACACATTTACCGTGAGGACACTTAATAGGCTTAGTCATGACAGCAACGACAGCAACACCAGAGATAACACGAGAAGGTTTTGAAATGAGGTGCTTAAGTTTTGGAAGTTGCTTATCTGAAGCGTGCAGCAAAATATGAATTATTGAGGGAAAAACCCTTGGGTGATACTTCCTTGCTAACTTCCTCCTCAACTTCAAGGTCTGCTCTAGAGAAAGGTTGTCCTTAATGATACCATCAATCAATTCCTGATAAAAACTTTCCATATCTTTTTTCCACTTATTTACTATTTTTAATACTTATGGATTGGTAACATTTGATTACTAACAAAAGAAAGACAAGAAAACTTTTAAATATGGTAGTACAATAAGATAAGATGATGAAATTGAGAATGAACGAGGTGAACGCATCATTCTGGAAAAGAGTTATAGCTTACATCATCGATGCGATAATAATAAACATAATCATAATATGGCCCTTCCAGAAAACAATAATGAGGCTCAGTCTGGGATTCCAAAGCAACAACATATTGCAAGTATACAATTACATAAGCAGCAACCAAGAGGCTGTAAGGGCAACCTTACCAGAAATGGCAATACTATTCGTAATTGTATCTATACTGACGATAGCATACTGGGCAATACTCGAATACAAACTAAGACAGAGCATAGGAAAGATGCTCCTAAACATTTACGTAAAGTCAGACGAAAAAACTCTAACGCTACAACAGTGCATAATAAGGAACGTAAGCAAGATATCAGGACTGCTGCTGTTAACAGACTGCATAGGAATAATTGGTAATAAACAGAGGTTCCTGGAAAGACTCAGCAAGACAAGGGTTGTAGAAAAGAGGTTCACCATATGAACGAAGCAAGAAAAAAGATAGGAATAGCAGTACTTGTAATAGCAGTACTCTGGCTGGTAAGCTTCTCACTATCAAACCTACTAAAATTCGAGGGGACATCACTAAGCAACAAAATAGCAGTAATACCCCTAACAGGGTTCCTAGCAGGAGACAAAACCGAATCGTTATTAGGAGAAACAGGAACATCATCAAAAACCATAGTGAACTTCATAGAGCAAGCAGAAAAAGACCCTGACGTAAAGGGAATAATACTGGAAATAAACTCAGGTGGTGGGACAGTAATGGCTGGGAAGGAAATTGCCGAAGCTGTGAAAAAAACACAAAAACCAACAGTGGCACTCATCAGGGAGGTGGGAGCATCAGGGGCGTACTGGGTTGCGTCAGCAGCAGACAAAATCGTTGCAGACGAGATGTCTATAACAGGAAGCATAGGGGTGACAAGCTCTTACCTAGAGTTCTCAGGACTCATGGAAAAATACGGGGTGAGCTATGAAGAACTCAAATCCGGAAAATACAAAGAAGCAGGAAGCCCGTTCAGGGAACTAACAGATGAAGAAAGAAGGCTGCTTCAAGAAAAAATAGACAAGATACAGGCATACTTCCTGGAAGAAGTAAAAAAGAACAGAAACCTTGATAACAAAACAATAAAAGAGATAAGCAATGCAGGCATATACCTCGGAACTGAGGCCTATGACCTGAAAATGGTGGACTACATAGGAGGAAAAGAGTTGGCAATAAACATAACAAAACAGATGGCAAACCTGACAGAAGCAAAATTAATAAAGTATGAGGAAAAGAAAGGACTACTAGACATGCTAGGAAGACTGTCAGCAGAATCTTACTATAACATAGGAAGGGGGATAGGAACAGAGATAGTGAACAGGGGGAAGACAGAAAGCATACTGGAAATAAGATCATGATTAAAAAACCCTGGGAAGACACCCTAAGGCATCTTCCTGGGGAAAAAAGAGGTGATATGTTTAGGAATATATAACTGATATATAAACTTTTCGGTATGTGCCTATTTTAAAGTGGTTACAAAATGATGCTCGATAAGAGGGGGTAAAAATGACAAAGATAATAAAAATGAACGAACTAAGGGAGAGAGAACTCATAAAAGAGATCAAAGAAGGAAAAATAATAATATACCCGACAGACACAATCTACGGCATAGGCTGTGACGCAAAAAACTCGGCTTCTGTGCAAAAAATAAGGGAGATAAAAAACAGAACAGAAAAACCCTTCTCGATAATAGCACCCTCAAGACAGTGGATATATGACAATTTTGAGGTGGAAAACAAGAACTACGTAGAAAGACTGCCAGGTCCTTACACATTCATACTCAAAACAAAAACTGAAGGGATAGTTTCCAGGCACACAAGCAACGGAAAAACCATAGGGATAAGGATTCCAAACCACAAAATAACAGGCATGATACAAAAATCACAAACACCATTCATAACAACAAGCATAAACCTAGCCGGAGAAGAACCGGTAAACGACATAAGGAAGATACCAAAAAGAATACTGAGATGGGTTGACATGGTGATAGATGATGGAACTCTAAGCAGCCAACCATCGGTGATAATAGACATGACAGCAGAAATACCGAGGATAATAAAGAGGGTATAATAACAATATTTAAATATAAGGTTTGCTACTGAAAACATAACAAACAAAGAGGTGGCCAATGAGAAAGCTGATTCTAGTGACGTTGCTGATACTAAGCTCTTTGACAGTCCTTGCAGAAGACATAGCGGTGAAGCACGAAGCGCTGACAGAGAGGGCATACCCTGGAGAGACAGCAAAATTCAGACTGCTGATAACAAACAACCAGGGAAAGGCTGACACGTTCACCATAAGCAAGGATCCGTTGGGATATGCACCCTTCTCGCCGTACTTCAAAGACATCATAGTAAATCCAAGCATACTGGTAATAGACGCAAAAGACACAGGAGAGGCTGTAGTAGAAGTAGAGCTACTTGACAACATAGAACCGGGAAGAAACTACAAAACAACACTGAGAATAAACTCAAGAACAACTGAAAAAAGAGTAGAATACCCGCTAACGATAAACGTACTAGCACCAGAAAACCCGGTAAAGGTAGAGGTGAACTTCCCAGAAGCGGTAATGCCTGGGAAGGAATACTCATACAAAATAAAACTGAAGAACACTGCAAACATGATACTAGCACCCATAACAGCTTACGTAACAACAAACTTCTTCACAAACGACTTCCCAAACAAGAAGTTATATGCCTACCAAGAAATGTACCTGAGTGACCAAGGAAAAGAAGACGTAAAATTCAAACTAAAACCCGATGAAAAACCGGGAAGATACTCTGTAAGCATAACAGTATACAAAGGGGAGAAACTAATAGGGAAGCTTACAAAGATGTTTGAGGTTGTAGGCAACCCAGACATAGAAGAAAAGGTAGCCACACAATCAGAATTCCTCGTAAGGACAATAAAGGTAAGCAAAACAAACAAGGGAAACGTGATAGCAACTGAAAGATACGAATTCCCTATATCAGGATTCCAGAGGACGCTAACAAGATTTGAACCAGAGCCGATAGTGGGAGAGAGCAAGGTAGAATGGGTGATGGACATACCGCCGGGAGAAACAAAAACCATAACAATAACAACAGACTACAAACCACTCGTATACTCAATAGCTGCATTAATAATAATACTGATAATAGTGGTGTGGAAGATCAAGAAGAGCATAGGAATAAGCAAACATGTGGTAAAAGTAAGGGGGAAGAGGGGAGAAATCACAGGGATGAAGATACTGCTGCATGTGAAGAACAGAACAGGAAGAAAGATAACTGACATAAAGGTGATGGACATACTGCCAAACGTTCTGAAGATGACACAAGAATTTGGGACCTTAAAACCGAGCCAGATACAGAAAGGAGAAAAGAGCAACAGACTTGTATGGAACATAGAAAGCCTCGAGGGTGGAGAAGAAAGGCTGGTATCATATAAAGTAGAACCAAGCTTGCAAATATTCGGAACGATAATACTGCCACCGGCACTGCTAAGATTCAGAAAAGGAAAAGCAGTAATGGGAAAGAGATCAAGCAGCATAGTGGTCTACTTAGAAAAGAGAGAAGAGGAAGACTAAAGTTCCTTCAGAATCCTATAGAATTCTATCTTAAGATAAACAATGGGTGGCTTAACAAAAAAAATCGTGTAATCACGAGCAGAGTCTTGAGGCCATCTCTCAAAATAAAAATCAGGAACTACATTATCACGCTTCAACTTATCCAAGCTTTTACTTAACAAACCATCACGATCAGACTCTGTAAACCAAGTCCTCTCACAGGTATGTATCTCTTTCTCAGCAACATGAACAAGGCTACAAAGGAACTTTTTACCGTTCTTGCCTATTATGTAACCACTCTCAACCTTATTGACTCTTTCAGGCATACGTTAAGGATTGGATAGGTAAAATATAAACATTTCTGTATTGGAGAAATAGAAACTTTTTTAAACAAAATTAATACCTTCTCCATTACCCACCTTAGCTCAACGGTAGAGCACTCGGCTGTAGCATACTATTCGACTAGGCCTTGAGAAAGGCTATGTATGAAAAATAGTCAGCCGATACCGAGATGTTCCCGGTTCGAGTCCGGGAGGTGGGAGCAAATTTATCCTTGAAAATTAGAAAACCTTATAAGTTTCAATAATTTCTAAAAGTATGGGGGGATTTAAAAAAGATTTAAGGTTTAGCTATTTTCCATATGCTATTAAATTGTTCAACAAAATTGTCTGCAATTTCTTGATTTTCAACTGAGATAAATATAAGTTCTTCTGTGAATAATCCGATTGTAGTCAAGTTTCCAATTATATTCATTGATACTAAAGAGGCATAAGGTAAAAATTTGATCTCTGCATCTTTTTCGTGATATTTTTTGTCATTTTTAGCATCTCGAGTAAGTAATTTTTTTACTTTATATCCTTTTCTTTCTCTTTTAGGCTGATGATTGTAAGTAAAAAAATCCCATATTTGCTTTTCATATTTTGTAGAAGAAGCGACTCCAAGAACATATATAGTATTTGATTTGGAAAACTCTAGCTCTTTTGCATAAGCGGTTTTCATGCCTTTTATTCCTGTGAATATTTCTATTCTAGCTTTAGGGCTTTTCAAAGAAACTTTCTTTAATAATTCAGGGAGAATACTTTTATAATCTTCTTCTTGTTTTAATATAACTTGTTTCTTCTCACTTAAATAATCTAAAAGCCTTTTTGGGTTTGCTGGACTAAAATATTTAACGCCCGATTTAATAATAAAAGAAACTATACCTTTTTTTTGCAAAGAGTCTAAAATTTCATATATTTTTCCTGAGTTTAATCCGGATTTTTTCAGAATTTCCCCAGATTTTGACTCCCCCAATTCCAATAAGGCAAGATATATTTTAATCTCATTTTGTGTGAGACCTATTTCCTGTAATACTTGTTCTATCATAATTAAAAGATTTATCTAGAACTATATAAACCTTTCTATATTACTCTACACTAAGTGGGGGATTATATTAATATAGTTAAAATAGTTACCATTAACGAATGGTAAATAAAGACCCTTATGTTGGATACGGAAGCTTTTGGGGCAGGTTAGAAAAGAAAATCCAAAGTGATTTTATATGCCGACCCCATGCGCTGCAATTAGCTGGAGAAGTGTTTGGCAGAAAAGTAGCAGATATTGGTTGTGGAGAAGGCTATGTCTCCAGAATTCTCTCTAATCTTGGAGCAAAAGTTATTGGAATAGATGTAAGCCCTACTTTAATTGAGAAAGCTAAACAAACAGAGTGCAGATTAAAACAAGGAATAGAATATCATATATCAGATGCTACTCAAGATATGAGGCCATTTATCCCAGAACATTCTCAAGACTTGGCATTTTCCATCTGCGTAACTCCTCATTTAAAATATCAAGAGATGGTTTTATCATTTAGAAATACTGCTCAGATATTAAAAGAAAATGGCAAATTAATACTTGCAGTGCCTCATCCTGAAAGATATAAGGATAAAGCTCAAAGCAATTGGTGGACTTGTGATTATGATTTTCTTCCTTCAGGTGAAGATATTGCTGTTCCAATTACCCTTTATACTGGACAGGGAGCATCATTCAAAGTAATAGCATACCCGCATTCTAGAGAGGAATATGCTAAAGCAATAGTGGAATCTGGTTTTAACATCCAAACTATTATTGAACCTCTTGCAACTGGTGAAGACTTAGAAATATTTCCTAAGAGATGGGGAAAAGAAAGTGAATTGCCTTTCTATATAATATACAAATTGAATAAAATAGAATTCGTAAAATAAGCTATCTCTTTTCGCTTATCAGATTCTGTCCTGAATTTCGCTGAGCCAATAAAAAAATTGTGGCTAGCATGATGATTAGATATTATTAAAAATACAAGTAGGCACAGACTCGAACATTTTTGGTTGTGTTTGGGAGGTGGGATTTAGAATTAATGACTACGTTTAGGCTTACTTAATTTAGGTATAACTTTTGTACGGTAAAGCTCAACAACTTCATTTCTGAACCTAGGATTCTCAAAAAGCATAAACTTTGCCTTTGCGTAACCTTCAGATGGTGTGCCTCTATCTCTGTTAAGTGCTTCTACTGTCCTGATATAATCTTTGGCGTCGGAAAAACAATCATCAAGGCTCTCCCCTCTTATAATTTTACCATGATTTGCTAAGCCTATAATGTTTAATGCTTCCTTAGTGATGTCATCTGTTCTTATTTTTTTTACTATATTATACAACCTTAAGTATGCACCTTCCCCAGAAAATCTCTCAAGATCGTCTTTTGTAATGTCTTTCCATATATGATGCATCTTAACTAAAGCCTTTACTCCTTCTGAAAGTTCTTTTTTAGATAATACCATGGCAGTTACCTCCGCACATAATTACTTTATAAATTTATCTTAACCCTAACGAGAGGGGAATTTTCTCAACAGTTAAGTTTTTAAATAGAAACATAAAGCCAAAAAGCATGACAAGGACGATAAAGAAGATAATAAGCACAGTACTTGGACTGACTTTGATACCAGCAACCCTGCTAGCTTCTGAGATAAAGAAAGAGATCGTAGTAAATGTACCCGCATACAAACTAAAGCTAGTGGAAAAAAATGAAACTTCCACTAAAGAACACGAATTCAACATAGCTGTTGGAGGTTTATTCGAGGACAGACACCCCACGCCAATAGGCAATGGCACAGTTTATGAAAAAAGAAAAAGAGTATTATTCTTTTATGGCGGCGATTATCCTCAATTAAAGATAAAGAAGGGCGACGTGATAAAATGGAACAACACCTTCACGCCAGAGGGAAAGCCCACAGGATTCAAAGTACCCTACCAAAGAATAAGAGGGATTGGAATGAAGATAAAGAGACCTAGTGATGGCTACACATACATTGACTATGTGATACATTCCGCACTTGACGACCACACTGTAGGGTTTGCAGTTTCAGGCGGGTGCCTCAGGGTTAGAATGGAGGACATGCTAAGGCTATATGATCTTGTAGAGCCAGAAAAAGAGGATGGGATAATTAAGGAGGTCCCCCTAAAAATAAACTACGATCTTGTTGAAATGAACAACGGCAATGTAATCCTTCATGCAAATGTCTATAACAAGAAGATAGATTATGTTAGCGAATTCAGGAAGTTGGTCGCAAAACAAGGTGTAGAAGACAAATTCGACTACCCCAAAATAGAAGAAATTTTCAAAAAAGCAGACGAGAACTTCAAGGAAGCATACAAAGAACTAATAAAGAGATCGTTAAGACCCTTCCCAGGTAACTACCTACCTTCACAACTAAGGGGGAGATTCCACCAAACCTACAAGCTATCAGACTTAGAACTGAAGCTTTAAGAAATTCTTTAAATATATACTACAGTATAACATTATTTATATATTATTTTAACCCTATAACTAAAAGTTGGTGTAAACAGACAGAAATAGTTCTGAATATCTGAAATAGAAAAGTTTATATACCTTCAAAAAATCCCAAATAAGCGATGACAAAATCTTTCTATAGGCAGCAGAGACTCAAAAAACAGAGAATTGCCAAACAAATCACAAAATAAACAACAAAAAATTGTTGTTTAGAAAGATTGATGCCCTGATGGTGTAGTCCGGCCTAATCCAAAACAGAAATTTTGCCTGGAGGCCAATCATGCGGCCCTGTCGAGGCGAAGAGGCGCAGAAGAAAGAAAAAGCCTCATAACGCAGTCAGGCCGCGACCCGGGTTCGAAAAAATCACAATCGAAAGTCCCGGTCAGGGCGTTTTGGAAAAACCCAAACTCCCTGGGAAAGTAGGGAGTGAGAGAAATTGCCTGATGTACGGTCAGGGCGTTTTGGAGGACCGGTAGCTCAGCTTGGAACAGAGCACCTGAAAAATCGAGGAGAAACTAGCATCATAATCATTTTAGGTGAAACTTTTAACCAAGCAAAGACATCAGGTGGTCGCGGGTTCAAATCCCGTCCGGTCCATTCATAATCACAACAAGATGAAAGCCCAAACAAAAGTAGACATCACAAAACATTCCTTCGTACCAAAACACATAAAGCTAACAGAAGAAGAGGTACAAGAACTACTGACGCAATACAACATTTCTCTAAAACAACTACCGAACATAAAAAAAAGTGACCCTGTAATAAAAGAATTAAATGCAAAGCCTGGCGACGTCATAAAGATAATGAGAAGAAGCCAAACGGCAGGCGAATACCTGTTCTATAGGGTGGTAATAAATGGCTGAAAAAAACTTGCTCGTAAAAAAGTACTTCGAAGAACACTCCTTGATAGAGTCAAACATAGCAAGCTTCAACAATTTTGTGGAAAGGGAAATACACAAAATACTTGAGGAGATGGGAGATGCGGTGCCAGCAATAATACCTCCCGACGCGCAAGAATACAAAATAAAGTTTGAAAAACTAACGGTAAACAAACCAAAGATCACAGAAGCTGACGGAAGCCAAAGGGACATACACCCCAATGAAGCGAGGATTAGAAAGCTAAGTTACTCTGCAGACATTTACGTTGATGTGAGCGTACACATAGACGGGGTGCAGAGAGAAGCATTCACACAGAAAATAGGAAAACTTCCGATAATGCTCAAATCAAAATACTGCCACTTACACAACCTAAGCAGAGAAGAACTGATAAAACACGGAGAGGACCCAGACGACCCAGGCGGCTATTTCATACTGAATGGAAATGAAAGAGTCCTGATTTTAGTTGAGGACTTAGCATCAAACAAGGTGTTCATACAAGAAAACAAAGTAGGGCCGAGCAGGTACACAGCCAAGTTATTCTCAGCCAGGGGACCGTACAGAATACCCCATGTTGTGGAACAGATGAAAGACGGAATAATATACCTAAGCTTCACGAGATTCAAAAGAATACCAATCGTGGCAGTGATAAAAGCACTTGGCTTAACGAAAGATCAGGAAATAACAGAAGTGATATCAAAAGACAAACAATACGACGACGTTTTCATAAACTTATACCACAGCATGGAACTAAAAAATGAAGAAGACGCGCTAGAATTCATAGCAAAAAAATTAAGAATTACACAACCGAGAGAGGTAAAGGTGGAAAAAACAAGAGAAAACCTCGACAAGTACCTCTTACCACACCTGGGAACAAACCCAAAAGACAGAATGATAAAAGCGTACAATCTATGTAAATTAGTAAAGAAATTCCTGATGGTATCAAGAGAGGGTGTACAAGTAAGCGACAAAGACCACTACATGAACAAACAACTACAACTATCAGGAGACCTACTGGCAGAACTCTTCAGAATGAATTTAAGAGTGCTCATAAATGACATACTGTACAACTTCCAGAGACTGGTGAAGAGGGGGAAATTTTCATCGGTCAAAAACATAATCAGGGACAAACTACTAACATCAAGGGTTTTAAGCGCGATGGCAACAGGATCTTGGGTGGGGGGAAGAAAGGGAATAAGCCAAAACATAGACAGAATAAACTTCCTCGCAACAATATCACACCTGCAAAGGGTAGTTTCATTATTGAGCGTGTCACAAGAAAACTTCGAAGCAAGGGAACTGCACCCAACACACTGGGGAAGGCTTTGCGCAATAGAAACACCAGAAGGGACATCGATAGGACTGAGAAAGAATTTAGCATGCTTATGCAATATATCACAAGAAGAGGTGCAAGAAGAAAAGATAAAGAAAATGCTAGAAGGATGTGGTTTAAACCTGGTAAAATAAGATGGTAGACGTATACGTAAACGAAAAATTCGTAGGAACTGTGGACAATGCACAGGAGTTCATAGAGAAATTCAAACAAGAAAGAAGAAAAGGAAAAATACAATCCTTAGTGAATGTATACCACAACAAAGACCTGAACGAAGTATATGTGGATTTCTCAAGGGGAAGGGCAAGAAGACCGCTGGTAGTAGTAGAAAACGGGGCATCAAAAGTCACAAAAGAAATCATGCAACAACTAGAAAGAAAAGAAGTAACCTGGAAAGACTTGGTTAACCAGGGGGTTATAGAGTACTTGGACGCTGCAGAAGAGGAAAACGCACTAGTCGCGTTAAAGGAAGAGGACATAACACCAGAACACACCCATTTGGAAATATCCCCTGCAACAATCGTTGGTGTGGTAACTGGACTTGTGCCATACGCAAATTACGGCCAGAGCGCAAGACTGAACAGGGGATCAAAGGGACAAAAACAAGCGTTAGGAATGTATACTTCTAACTACCTGCTAAGAATGGACACAGACGTAAGTTTATTGAATTATCCACAAAAGGCGGTGGTAAAAACATTTATGCACGACATACTGGAATTCGAGAAACACCCATCAGGACAAAACATGGTTGTAGCATTGATGAGTTACCAAGGACAAAACATGCAAGATGCGATCATACTTAACAAGGGATCTGTAGACAGAGGACTGGCGAGAAGCACATACTTCAGACCATACGCTGTCGAGGAACTGAGATATTCAGGAGGACTAACTGACGAGATAGGCATTCCCGACAAAGAGGTAAAGGGTTACAGAACAGAAAAAGAATACAAATACCTAGAAGAAGATGGTGTTGTTTACCCAGAAGCAAAGCTGAACGCAGAGGACGTGATAATAGGAAAGACAAGCCCACCAAGATTCTTAGGAGAACTAGAAGAATTCAGCATAGCAGCAAACATAAGGAGAGAAAGCTCAGTAACAGTCAAACACGGAGAAACAGGAACTGTGGATGCGGTAATAATAACAGAAAACGAGGAAGGAAACAAACTGGTGCAAGTAAGACTGAGGGATTTGAGAATACCAGAAATAGGAGACAAGTTCGCTTCTAGGCATGGACAGAAGGGAGTTGTAGGGGCAATAATACCAGAGGCAGACCTGCCATTCACAGCATCGGGAATTAAGCCGGATTTGATATTCAGTCCGCATTCGATACCCTCAAGAATGACGATAAGCCACATGATTGAGGTACTGGCAGGAAAAACAGGGGCGCTGGCAGGAAGATACGTAGACGGAACAATCTTCCAAGCAGAAAAAGAAACGGACTTAAGAAAAGAACTACTTGGAATGGGGTTCAGGGACAACGGAACAGAAAAGATGTACAACGGAATAACGGGAGAAGAATTCGAAGCGCAAATTTTTATCGGAAACATGTACTACCAAAAACTGAAACACATGGTAGCAAACAAACTGCACAGCAGAGCATCAGGAAGGATACAACTGCTAACCAGACAGCCGATAGAGGGGAGAAGCAAAGGTGGCGGACTGAGATTGGGAGAGATGGAGAAAGACTGTTTTGTTGCTCACGGAAGCTCATTGTTGTTGAAAGAAAGATTTGACTCAGACAAAACAACTGTTTATGTTTGCGAATCATGCGGCATGTTCGCTATTTACGACAGCTACAAAAACAGAAAATTCTGCGCAAGATGCGGAGCAAACGTAGAGATATCTGTCATAGAGTTAAGCTATGCATTCAAACTATTAATGGACGAATTAAAATCTCTGGGAATAAACCCGAGATTGGTGTTAAAAAGCAAATACTAGGTAAAAAATGGTAGAAGGAATTCACAAAAAGGTATCAAGCATCGTCTTCGGACTATTGAGTCCGAAAGAAATAAAGAAGATGGCGTGCGCAAAGATAGTAACGCCAGAGTTATACGACAAGGAAGGCTACCCTGTAGACGGCGGCCTAATGGACGTAAGACTAGGGGTTATAGACCCCGGGTTGAGATGCAAGACCTGCGGAGAAAAACTCAAAGAATGCATGGGGCACTTCGGCTACATAGAACTAGCAAGACCCGTAATGCACATCCTATTCACAAAAACAATACTGGACTTCTTAAGAAGCACCTGCAAAGACTGCGGAAGGTTACTTGAAGACGAGAAAGAAATACAGAGACTGATATTAGTTCTGGAAAAAATAAAAAAAGAATACGGAATGGAAGCATACAGAAGAAAAACAAGAGAGATGATATCAACAATAAAAGCAAAAAAAAGAAAATGCCCACACTGCGGAAGAAAAAAACAATCCACATACAAACTAGAAAAACCAATCAACTTCTACGAAGATGAAAAGAGACTAAACCCCATAGAAATAAGAACAAGACTAGAAAAAATACCAGACATGGATGTAGAACTTCTAGGCCTTGATCCAAAGTTTGCAAGACCAGAATGGACGGTTCTGACTATACTCCAAATACCGCCAGTGACTATGAGACCGTCAATCACCCTGGAATCAGGAGAAAGAAGCGAAGACGACTTAACACACAAACTGGGGGACATAGTAAGAATAAACCAAAGGCTGTTCGAAAACATAAACGCGGGAGCACCGGAGATAATAGTAGAAGACCTCTGGGACTTGTTGCAGTACCACATAATCACTTATTTTGACAACACTTTAACATCGATACCGCCAGCGAGACACAGAAGCGGACAACCTCTAAAAACTTTGGTGGAGAGGATAAAAAGCAAAGAAGGAAGATTCAGGCACAACCTAGCAGGGAAAAGGGTAAATTTTGCAGCAAGAACAGTGATAAGCCCAGACGCAACTTTAAAGTTGAACGAAGTAGGAGTGCCAAGAGAAATAGCTACAGAACTAACCGTGCCAGAAAGGGTAACGGAATGGAACATAAACAGGCTTAAGGAGTTCATAAAGAGGGGACCAACAGAATATCCGGGAGCAAATTACGTAATAACACCCGACGGAAAAAAGAAGAAAATCACCGATGATACCAAACAAATACTTCTAGAGGGGCTAGAACTGGGAAGCATAGTAGAAAGACATATCATGGATGGAGACGTAGCAATATTCAACAGACAACCAAGCCTGCACAGGATGAGCATTATGTGCCATAAAATAAAAATACTGCCAGGAAGATCATTCAGGTTAAACCCCACTGTGTGTAACCCATACAACGCAGACTTCGACGGTGACGAGATGAACTTACACATACCCCAAACAGAGGAAGCAAGAGCAGAAGCGGAAATACTAATGGAAGTACAGACACAAATAATAACACCCAAGAACGGATACAACATAATAGGCTGTGTTGAAGATGCAATATCAGGAAACTACTTGCTGACAAAGGAAATGAACATGTCAAAAGAAGACGCTATGAACATGCTAATCTCAATAGGAGCAATAGACTACCCCAAATTCAAAAACTTCAAAAGCACAGTGATAGGAAAGGAAGTATTCAGCGCGGTAATACCAAAAGGATTCAGCTTCATAGGAAACTCAAAAGGCTGCAGGAAATGCGAAAACTGCAAAAAAACAAAATGCGACATAGACGCTTATGTATTAATCCAAGACGGACAGCTGCAATCGGGGATAATAGACAGCAGCACAATAGGAGAGGGAAATGGCACTTTAATAAGGGCACTGCACAGAGAATACCAAGAGGACAAGACCCTGGAAATAATGGGGCAGATATTCAGACTTGGAATAGCTGCACTACTTAAAAGAGGATTCTCAACTACGCTATCAGACACAGACCTATCACCAAACATACAAGAAAGAATAAACCAAGTAATAAGGGAAGCGGAAAGAGACGTCCAGAGATTCATAGAAGAATACAACAAGGGAGAGATGGACGTTTTACCAAGCAAAACACTAGAAGAAACACTAGAGTTGAGGATATTACAAGTATTGAACAAAGTAAGAAACAAAGTAGGCGGAATAATATCAGAGCACTCAAGCGACCAAAACCCAAGCATCATAATGTCAAGAGCAGGAGCAAAAGGAAACATACTGAACCTAGCGCAAATGGCAGCATGCGTAGGCCAACAAGCACTAAGGGGAAAAAGGATACAAAAAGGATACAAAAAAAGAACACTGTCGTTGTTCAAAGAAGGAGACAGAAGCCCAGAAGCAAGAGGGTTCATAGGCAGGGGATTCAAAGAAGGCCTAACACCTGTACAATTCTTCTATGCAGCTATGACAGGAAGAGACAGCCTCATGGATACTGCTTTGAGAACACCAAAATCAGGATACATGTACAGAAGACTGGCAAACGCACTACAGGATTTGAAAGTGGAATATGACCATACAGTAAGGGACGCAAACAGAAACATCATACAATTCGACTATGGCGAAGACAACATAGACATATCAAAGAGTGAAGGCGGGACCATAAATGTCAAGAACATAGTAAAAGACGTCCTGGGAGAATAAAATGGCAGAAGAAAAAAAACAAGAAGAAGCAAAATTGCCGGCAAAACTGGTTGAAGAGTTGGAAGCAGAAATACAAGCGAGAAAACTAACCAGAGCACAATCAGAAAAAGCAAAAGAAATTTTAAAGCAAAGATACACAGATGCAAAAATAAACCCGGGAGAAGCCATAGGAATGATAACAGCAGAGAGCTTTGGTGAACCTGGTACGCAGATGACTTTGAACACATTCCACTTTGCCGGAGTAGCAGAAGTAAACGTTACGTTGGGACTGCCAAGACTTATAGAAATACTTGACGCTAGAAAAGAAATAAAAACACCTGCAATGGAAATTTACCTTGACAAAGAGGTAAGAAACGATCCGGACAAAGTAAAAAAGGTAGCAGCAAAGGTAAAAGAGATAAAACTGCAAGAAGTAATCTCAGAATTCTCAATAAACATGGTAAAATCCCAGATAGAGCTAAAACCCAACAAAAAAAAGATGAAAGAGTTGGGGGTTAATGAAGAGTTAATAATAAAAAGCATATCAAACATAAAAACAGCAATGGTAAAAGAACAAAAAGAAGAATTCATAGTAAAGCTAAAATCCAAGGAAGGAGAAGAATTAGGCGGGGGCCTAATAGAGCTCTACAAGCTAAAAGAGAAGATAAAAGAACTTGTAATAAAGGGCGTCCAGGGAATAAAACAGGTAATGCCAACAAAAAGCAAAAACGAGTTTATAATAATAACGGCAGGATCAAACCTGAGAGACGTACTTGAAATTGAGGAAGTTGATATAACGAGGACAACAACCAACAACATCTTTGAAGCAGCAAAAGTGCTGGGAATAGAGGCGGGAAGACAGGCAATAATAAACGAAGCTCACACGGTGATAAAAGACCAAGGACTGGATGTGGATGTAAGGCACATCATGTTCCTAGCGGACATAATGACATCAACAGGAGAAATAAGGGGGATAACAAGAAGCGGAATAACAGGAGAAAAAGAATCAGTACTGGCAAGGGCGTCATTCGAAACACCGATAAAGCACATAATAAACGCGGCAATGGTAGGGGAAGAAGACCATCTGAATTCTGTAATAGAGAACGTACTGCTAAACCAACCTGTACCCCTTGGAACTGGCTTACCAGACTTAGTAGCAAGAATGAACCACCAGGAAAAGAAAAAATAAAAAAGAAAAAAAGGTGGGCATATGTCATGAAAATCTTAACTAAAAAAGACGTTTTAAAATTAAAGAAGCACGTAGATAAGAATAAAGATATCGAAGAATTGAGATGATTTTTAGGTAAGTTTTTATTATTTCTTTCTACAAACATATATGCTAAACAGTGGGAATTTGGTGAATATCCTGTATGTATCTTGGTCATAATTCTTAAAGGTAGGTGTGGGTTTGCAGTCTATGAAATTAACCAATTCAAATCCAGATTTCACTATCGCTTTAAGATTTGTGCTAAAACTCCTTTTGTAGTACTTTAAGGTCATTCCTGGAAACATCTCAAATTTTTGGATGCCTTCTTTCCAATGTGTTCCCAGTGGGATTAATCTTTTGTTCTTGGTGTCCCTCACAGCACCAACAGCACAGTACCTGTACCTCCCTTCCACTTTCAGCTCCCTGGCAGAGGCTTCAGGGCTGTTACGGGAGTAGTAAAACAAGCCTTTTTTCTTCAAGACTCTGTTAACCTCACTGAAGGCTTTATTCAAATTATCAACGTAGTCAATTACGAGGCTTGCAGTCACCACATCAAAAGAAGAACTTTTGTAAGGTAATTTTGTGATGGTGCCAATTTTGAAATTTACATCAGGGCAGTTCTTTCTTGCCAATTTTATCATGGTCTCGCTTATGTCAACCCCCTCAACCTTTGCCCCTTTCTGAAGGTACTTCTTTGCGTGTATGCCCGCACCGCAACCAACATCAAGCAACCTTTTGCTTCCTATGTTACCAACAGCTTTAACCATTGACGGTACTTCCAAGAATTCGTTGTACACCCTTTCCTTTTTTCTTTCATCACGACTTTTTTGGTACTCACTTCCGAACTGGTTGTACATCCTTTTTGTGTGTTCTTCGATTGGCACAGCAATTAATTGGAATAAAGAATTTATAAGCTTTTTGACATTACGCTAATAAAAAACAGTTTTCAGGAAAGAAACATTTATAAGTTAAAATAAATTTTATAGATAAGATAAAATGAAAAAAAAGAGAGATCATGCAAGACATGAAAGAATTGCAGCAGCCTTATTCTTTTTAGGAGTAATAATCGTATGCGGGATGGTATTCCTAAAAGACCCAAAAATAACAGGGTATGCGACAAAAGAACAAAGAATAGAGGTTATGAACAAGCAGAGCTATGCTGCAGTAAATGATTTATGGACTGTAAGATTCAAAACAGAAGGGGGGGGAGAGCTGCAAATAGTGGAAATAGGTGATGCCTTTTACTACATAACAAAGCCTGAGATAAGATGCGGCAGTGAGGTAATGGACTATGAAATCAAGGGGGGAACAATAACATTAAGCAATTACAACTGCGAACAGGTAGGAAGCATAAGCATGGGAGTGAGAAACGAGGGCATACAAACACTAAGGATAAACTTTGGAAACAAGGACTATGCTTCAAATACAGCGGTGAGAAAAGAAAACATTTAAAAAGGCATCTACTTCTGAAAAAACCATGGACGAATTAAGAAAAGCACTGAAGGAAACGACGATAAGCTTTGGCACAGAAAATACCATAAAAAGAATAAAAAATGCCAACGCAAAAAAAGTTTTCTTATCTTCAAACTGCCCAGAGAGCACAAGAAAAAAGATAGAATACTACTCTAAACTGGGAAATATAGGAATAATACAACTGGACATACCGAACGATGAGATAGGGTTGATATGCAAGAAACCGTTCTCGATAAGCGTACTCTGCTACTAAGATGATAAAATTCACCTCCGAGACGATAGGATTCATAAACCTATTCGAGAACCTGACAAGGGCGAGGGTGAAAGACTGTTATGTGACACAAGAAGAAGTCATATTCATAGTTCACGAGGGCGAGGCTGGAAAGGCGATAGGCAGAGATGGCGCGAACATAAAAAAAGCAACAAACGTACTCAAGAAAAAAATAAAAATTGTTGAATTTAATGATGAAGCAACAAAATTCACTGAGAACATGATAGCACCACAGAAAGCCAAGGTGTACATGAAAGACGAAAAAACGATAATCATAGAAGGGAAGGGAGCAAGATTCAAAGAAGCGGTACTTGGAAGAGAAAGGAAAAATTTAAAAGAGCTCCAAGAGATAGTATCTAACTACTTTGATGTAAACATAGAGGTACAATAAGATGGGAAAGAAAGGAAGAGGACTGGGGCTTGGAAAAAAATTAAAGCTTAAGAGAAAGAAACACAGATGGCAAGACGACGCATACAAGAGAAGAATCCTAAAGCTTAAAGCAAAATCAGACCCCCTAAAAGGGGTGCCGCAGGCAAAGGCAATAGTGCTGGAAAAATCTCAGGTAGAGGCAAAACAGCCGAACTCAGCAATGAGAAAAGTAGTAAAGGTACAACTGATAAAAAACGGAAGAAAAGTAACGGCATTCGTTCCAGGCAACAACGCAATAAAGCTGATTAACGAACACGACGAAGTTCTCATAGAAGCCATAGGGGGAAAGAAGGGAAGAGCTAAGGGTGATTTGCCAGGAGTGAGGTGGCAAGTAATAAAAGTTAATGATCAATCACTAGAAGCACTGCTATCAGGCAAGATAGAGAAGGGAAGAAGGTGAAGATGTTCAACAGATGGGATATAGAAGGGGTAAAGGTAATCGATGCTGGATTGCAGGCATACATAAACCTGGAACCAAGGATAATACCGAGAACAGGCGGAAGGAATGTGAAAACACAATTCGGAAAGACAAAGGCATCCATAGTAGAGAGACTGATGAACAAACTGATGGTACCAGGCCATAAGGGGAAGAAACATAGGATAACCTCAGGAAGAGCAGGCGGAAAAGCAGTGAGGGCATACAAGATAGTAGAAAAGGCATTCCTCATAATAGAACAGCAAACAAAGAAAAACCCAATAGAAGTCCTAATCAAAGCGATAGAGAACGCTGCTCCCAGGGAGGAGGTAAACACCATAGAATACGGAGGAGCTGTATATCCCCAACCTGTGGAAATGTCACCCCAGAGAAGAGTTGACTTTGCGTTAAGGCTGATGACACAGGGAGCTTACCAAAAGTCATTCAACGCAAAGAAAAAAATAGAAGAAACACTAGCAGAAGAGATAATAAGGGCTTACAACTGCGACAACAAATCAGTAGCCATAGCAAAGAAGCTGGAGATAGAAAGACAGACTGATGCGAGCAGGTAAACTAGGGATTATATTCTTTAGTCATTACCAAATGAAGCCCACTCATACCCTCATTCTTATAACCCCACTCCTCATAAATGTGAGGCAGAACCTTTTGAGAACGCTCGTTAACTAAAACCACCTTATGCACCAATTTTCTTCCGACTTTCCTTGTCATAATACCTATCTCCTCTGAGGCCCTGCTAATCAAAGCACGAGGGATGCCAGATGAAGGTTGAAGCGAGGTGATATAACAACCCAAACAGTCCTCAGAATCGAAGTGGATCATACACAAACCTTTAACAAAACCATCCAAGTGGGCGGTTACTGAAAACCCGCCACAACACTCATGGGGCCTAACCCTAGTCTCGACTGACATGTCCAGCGTTACTGTGATGGGGTTTAAAAAGCTTACTAGTCTGGAGAACAGATATTTATTTAAATTTTTTAAGAATGTACTTTGATCATGAAACTGTTCATTGAATTGGAAGAGGGAGATGAAGTAACGAGAGAGGACCATGTCGGAACCTTCTTAGTAAAAAAACACGGACATTGCTTCAAGTCCATTGATTGCAAACTAGAAGACTATAAACCCGGAACCAAAGTGAGAGCTGATTACCTTGGCTACATGGCAAAGGTTTCAAACAGTTTTGTTCTATTTGAGAATTTACCCTGAAAAAAATACGTTCCAACGGAAATTGCATCTAAAGATGTTAAGAAGTAAGAAATGGGCCTGCCCGGATTCGAACCGGGGACCTCCACCGCTCTTAAATTAATTTTTGTAAGGGTGATGTGTATTATAGGTCTTTAACTCCTATCATAACCACTAGACCACAGGCCCTTGGTAAAAGAAGGTTTAAACTCTCTTTAAAAAACTTTTGGGAAAATAGAACGAGAATCAAAACATTTAAATAACAAAAAAGCTGAAATCCTAACATGAAGAAGGAAGAAGAAAACAAGGAAATAATGACAGAAGAAGAAATAGCCCAGATTTCTCCGGAAATACAGAAAAAACTTGATGAAATAAAGAAAACTCTGGAAAAATTCAAAGAAGAAGTCATCAAAAAATACAACAAAGAGGTGGTAGGCATAGAATTATTGCCACCGGAAAAAGAAAAGAAAAAAACACAAGAAATAAACGTACTAATCCTGATAGACGATTCTGAAATACAAAAAATGAACAAAGAAGCCATAAAAGTAAAGATTGAAAACTCTTTAGGAGAGATTGCAAAGGGAATAGACAAAAACATAAGACCCCAATCTTTAATGGTTTCTGACCTAAAAGAGATGTGCTTCGACGGAAAATATGACGTCCTTAACTTGATAGCTGTGGGAGCGATAGTGCACGACAGGGGAATGCTCTCTGCACTAAAAGCAGCAGAAGTGCACAAGGACATGGCAATCAAGAAATTCGAAAAATACGTCATAAGCTATGTTGCAGCAGGATCTTTATTCAGGGGGGACTCAAAGCCCAACGACATTGACGTGTACATAATAATAGATGACACAGACGTAAAAAAGATGTCAAGAGCAGAATTAAAGGACAAACTCAGAGCAATAATATCAGACATGGGCTACACAGCAGGAAAAATGGTTGGGGTAGAGGCACAATTTCATGTCCAGACGTACATACTTACAGACTTCTGGGACTCAATAAAAGATGCAAACCCGGTAATATTCACATTCCTAAGGGATGGTGTTCCTTTATTTGACAGGGGAGTTTTCATGCCGTGGAAACTGCTACTGCAGATGGGAAGGATAAGACCAAGCCCAGAGGCAATAGACATGAACATGGACATAGGAGAAAAACTCATAGAAAGAGTAAAACAAAAACTGCTAAGCGTGGTAGGAGAAGACCTGTTCTACGCTGCTTTAAACCCCGCACAAGCAGCACTCATGCTTTACGGAATACCGCCGCCAACACCAAAAGAAACAGTAAAGCTTATGGAAGAAATATTCGTAAAGAAAGAAAAAATGCTCGAAAAGAAATACGTAAACACACTAGAAAGGATAAGAAAGATGTTCAAGGAAGTGGAACATGGAAAGCTGAAGGAAGTAAGCGGCAAAGAGATAGACACGCTACTAAAAGAAATTGACGATTACCTCAAAAGGATAAAGAAACTGTTCGTTGAAATAGAGAAGAGAAGCGAAGTAAAAAACGTAGAAGAAATTTATGACACATGCATGATGATAACCAAGGATGCGCTAAGAATGACAACACAAGAAAAAGCAGCAGAAATAGAAAAGGTACTCAAAGAAAAATTAGTAGACGAGGGGAAACTGCCAGAAAAGATGCTGGGCATACTAAAAAACGTGATAAAAGCAAGAAAAGACTTCAAATCAAAGAAAATCACGAAACAGGAAATAGAAAAAATAAACAAAGAAGCAAGGGTGTACATAAAAATATTAGTAGAATACATACAGAGAAGCAGGGGCATGGAACTGGAAAGGGCAAAGATAAGATTTAAATATGAAGACAAATTCGGAGAGGTACTACTACTAGAGAAGGTAGCCTTTATAACCTCAAACCTGGAAAACAGGGAAGATGTACAAAAGGCAGAAGTCACAGAGGAGGGGGGCTTAAAAAACATCACAAAAAGCTCTCAAGAAGAGATGGAAAAAGAGCTCGGAAAAAACCAGATACCATCAAAGGTATTCATCAAAGAAAAGATATTTGAGGACTTAAGAAATCTGTTCGGAAAAAGGGTCGAGATACTTATAAACTACTAAGGGGGATTTACAAAATGGCTGAAGAACACGAACATAAAGAGAATATCGAGCACAAAACAGAACAAAAACTGGAGCTCCCCAAGAGAAGAAGGAGAAACAGCTTCTGGATTATAGCTTCAGGGGTTCTATTTGCACTGCTTATCATCTCCATGTTCACTAGAGGCTTCACCTCACTCGGAGGAGGCAGCATAGGAGCCCCGATAGGTGAACAGCAAGCAGGAGACAAGGCAATAAAATACATCAACGATGTACTGCTCCAAGGACAGATGACAGCAACGCTCGGAGAGATAAAAGACAATGGGGACTTGTACAACGTAAAACTAACCATAGGGGCACAAAAATTCGATGCTTACGTAACTAAAGACGGAAGGCTGCTATTCCCACAAGGAATAGACCTCAACAAAAAGGTAGCAACACCAGAGGAAACGCAAGCAAAAGCATGCGAAGATATGACAAAACAAGACAAGCCAACAGTTGAAGTGTACTACATGGCATACTGTCCATACGGAATACAAGCAATGGAAGGAATGGCACCTGTAGCAAAGCTGTTTGCAGACAAGGTGGACATACAACCACACTACGTAGTATATGAGGAATACCAAGGTGGAAGCGCAGACTACTGCATCAACAACGGAACGCTCTGCAGCATGCACGGCGTAGAGGAATTGAACGAAGACATTAGACAAGCATGCGTCTACAAATACCAGAAAGACAAGTTCTGGGACTATATAAATTGTGCGATGACAGACTGCAGCGTTAGCAACATAAAGACGTGCTGGGAAACATGTGCAGACAAGACAAAAGTTGACAAAGCAAAGGTCAATGAATGCTTCACAAACGAGGGAGTAGCCCTGATGGAAGCAGAGAAAAAACTGAATGAAGAGAAAGGCGTGGAAGGAAGCCCAACAATCTTCGTAAACAGCGAACCTTACGAAGGAGGAAGGGCACCAGACCAGTACAAAGAAAACATCTGCTGCGGCTTTAAGACAAAGCCAACAGAATGCAGTCAGAATCTAAGCACAACAGGTTCTACAACAACAGGAAGTTGCTAAAACTTTTTCTTTTTTTATTTTTTTTATAATATTTCTGAATAAACCTAAGAAAGGCTTAATAACAAGGTAATATGATTAATAAATATGCAAAAAGAACAGACTTTCCTTACGGTGTCAATGGTTATAGCTGCACTATTAACAATACTTGCAATAATACTACTTATAACGAGGTTGAGATGAATAAAAATAAACTTGTCAAATTCATTAAAATATCTGCACAGATTTTATTTTACATAATAGCCATAATCCTAATTATCCAGATAATCAGATTGTTACTTGGAGGAAGCTGGACAATAGAAAATGTTATTCTTGCCTTAGTCATAGCAAATTTAACATTAACTGTAACCCTTATGGGTATGGTCTACCAAGTCAACAACAGGTTATCAGGGCATATAGGCTGGCACAAAGGATTTCAAGAAGGAAGAAACAAAATATAGAGCTATTTATTTTAACTTTTATCCTTCTCAAGATCATACTTGTGAATCATCAAATTACCCTTACTAATAACAATCCTAACGTCATCATCGGGAGTGAAACCTGTAATCTTTGTGATAAGCTCTGGCAGCTTAATAACTCCAGCCTTAATGCTCAGGTTGGAGATCATCTCCTGGCTGTCAATCTTCCTGATAACCTTGTTAAAATCTCCGTTCTTCTTACTCTCAACAAATTCTAGAGTCCTGTCATAGAGGAACTTAGCTAGGGGAACAGCAACGTTAGTATCAAGAGCAGCGTTAATGCCTTCTAAACCAGGAGAGAGATTAACCTCAATAACATACATTCTGTTATTGAACTCAAGCAAGTCAACAGCACAGATGTCACACTTCAGGGCACGAGCAGCACGAACAGCAACCTGCTCTGCATCAAAGTCAAGAGAGCAAGGCTCACCAACACCACCTTGGTGTATATTTGCACGGAATTCAGCAGGAGAGGGATTCTTACGGCGCATACAAGCAACAACCTTATCGCCCAGGACTATGGCCCTTATGTCAGAAGCATCAGTCTCCAAATATTCCTGGATTATGTAAGGCTGATTAAAGGCATCGAGGGCATCTATCATAGACCTTGCTGACTGAACAGAATCAGCAACCATCACACCCTTCCCTTGAGTGCCCTTAGGAATCTTAATAATTACTGGGTAGCGGACGTTATTGAAGAGCTGCTTAGCGGAATTAGTGGTAGCAGAGACATAGGTGGTTGGCATTGGAATGCTGCAACGCTGTAACTCCAAGAAAGTCAGCAACTTATCGTGGCCAGTGGTAAATGAAGTGCTGTGCAAAGGCATGTAGCACTTACCAAACAAAGCGGAAGTAACCGAGGACTGTAATAAGGCATACTTGTAAGAACCCCTGACGTAAACACAGTCGTAATCAGGAAGCCTCTTACCGTTATGCATAACCACCAAACCGTCAGAGCCCATCTCAACATCGACCTTGCGAATATCTATGCTGTCAGCCACATCAAAATACTTCTTTGATTCCTCCAAAATATTTTTACTGGATGTTGCACCAAGACTTATAATAGCTAGCTTCATCTTGACGGATCGACCAAAAACCCCCTTTTCAAAACATCCTGACCGATAAGCAACTGATACTTCATCTTTGAACGATCAGCAACATTCAAAACAGTGAGCACCTTCTTGCCCTTGATCTCCAACTCAGCCTGAACAGTAGGCCTGACCTCAAGATTATTAACAGACTTAACCTTAACTCTGCCAACAAAGGGACCTAGGTCAAGCTTAGAATAAAGCTCCCTGCATATAGAACTGCGATGAGCGCCAGTATCTATCCTGGCGGTAACCTCTTTCCCGTTAATCACAACTTTTTCAGTAAGACCCACCACTATTTTATCCATCACTCTGCTAATCTATTCAAATTATATAAAGATTTCTAAATAAGTGCATTGTTGCGTTAAAAGGACTTGAATCAAAAAATTTTAAGAAATCCCTACTTAATTGCACAAATCACAGTGTAGTTCCTTTCGTTTTTAAGCTGGGGTGTCCAGACTTCTCTGTTTTGAAAATTTCTCACAATCCCCTCTAATTCCTGAGGCGTTAGAAGGTAAGAAGTAGAACTGCCACTAAAATCTTCCCCTAAGACCTTCCCGCTACCAAAAACTCTTCTCTCCTTCTTTTGCCAATCATATTCAATTCTCCCTACTAAATGGATATTTACTGTTTTTACCTCAATATCCCCTCCATTTTTATCCAATTCATTTTGAGAAATAGTATCAACATAAAGCAAACCACCCTTCTTTAGTTTTTGATAGAACAAGCCAACACTTTCTTCAATTTTTCTTTTTGCTTGTTCTGGATTTATCTCTTGTTTGCCCCAGTTAGAAACACAAGATAAACTGTTACCTCTACAAATAACCGTATCAAATTGGATTTTTAAATTTCTAAGATTCAACCAGTCCATTTGTCTATATGAAATATTTGGATGGTTATGGTCTTCTAAAGCAAGAGCTATCATCTCTGGAGTTGCATCGATTCCGATTCCACTAAAACCTTTCTTAGCAAGTCCTTGAAGGATATACCCATCACCACACCCACATTCTAAAATATCCTTAACTTTGTGTTCTTTTAGAAATTCACCTAATTCATCAGTGAACTCTTGTCCATACATTTCTTTTGATAAAATTGCCCATTCTTTTGATAAGGATATCATTTTGATTTAAGGTATCCAATTACCATATGACCCCCGCAAGGTTCATCCCCTTTCCAAAAATTTCCATCTGTTATTCCCAAAACTTCACCTTTTTGGAATACTTTAAGGTAAAACCCTGCTACAGGATCTTTCTCTATCACCCCTCTTGGTGGTAAAATCCCTGTTTTGAGATAACTATCAATTGCTTTTTGCAGTACATCATTCTTGTCAAATTTTTCATAGGGCAATTGATTACTCCCGTTATAAGACGGGACTCTTGGATCCCCCACAAGGAAATCCATATTTCTTTCTTTAGCAATATTAAATGCCTTTTGAAGCAAATTTTTAGAATTTAATGCATTTCTATGTGATGGAACTATACCTAGGCTATAAACAAAAACTGCGTTTGCATTTTCTTCATTATATTTTTCGGCATAATCTGAAAACGTTGGGTTTCTTTTGCAAAAATCTACGAAATCAGGTATAAAATACGCAAATCTTAAAGCTAAAGTACCCACCAACCCATTTTCAACCTCAACCCCCAGATAAATGTGTCCTTTACCCAACCTTCTTTTTATAACTTCTTCTGTTGTTTGGATGGGGGGAATAAATGCTCTTCTCTCTACACCTAAGATTTTTTCAAGATCACTTGGGTGTAATATTGTTGTTTTTATCATAAAATAGTGGCAACTATGTATATACTTAAATGAAAGTAGTCGGAAAATACCGTCTAATAGATAGATTTATTAACTAATTGTTATAACCTATTATGATATGGATATAAAAATTAAGATGATTTTAGAGGAATATGGGTTAGATGAAAAAGAGATTAAAATATACTTATTATTAGTTGGAAATTTAGAACTAACTGCATATGTTATAGCTAAAAAAACAGGAATTCATAGGTCTACTACTTATGATGTCCTCGAGAGATTGATATCTAAGGGATTTATTAACAAAATAGAGAAAGATGGTAAGACTTTTTATTCTGTATTGGAAATAAGCCAGTTGATATCGAAGTTAAAAGATAAGGAGTCTATCCTTATGTCGTTAATACCCCAATTTGAGAAATTGCGTGAGGAAATCCCTTCCGAGATTAGAGTCCTAGAGAGCGGGCACGGCCAAAAGCAATTTAATTTCAATTTGTTTAACCTAGTAAAAGAAGGGAAAGTTAAAGAAATTTATACGATAGGAAATGGACCAGTAGAACATACAAGTTCTCAATTATTTCTAGAAAGACTCTTAAAAGAAGCAAAGAAATCAAAAATTAATAAAAAAATAAAATATAGGGGCATATGGGATGTAAGGTTTAAAAATAATACATTTGTTAAAATGTTTTTTAATCTTGGCGAGAATAGATTTATTAAAAATATCCCAACAAATGTAACCACAGTTATCTTCGGTGACAATCTTGCATATCTATTCACTCTAGATAACAAGCCTCATGTTATAGAAATCAAAAATAAATTAATTGCAGAAGAAAATAAAGCCTATTTTTTACATTTATGGGAGATTGCTAGACCTTAGAAAGTTTAACCAAATCCAACTACTTGTTAACTAAATAAGAAAGTTATATAAATTACTAAATCAAAAATTATTTCATGAACATAGCTCAGACCCTGAGGGACATAAAGAGGTTGAACCAGATAGCGAACGTTCTGTTCAAACTAGAATTGGATAATATAATAGAAAGATTAAAACCAAAATCGTACATGACCCTCGGAAAAAGATTCAAAAAACAAAAAAGAGAAAAAGATAATCCTAAAACATGCCACACGCTGTAACACACGTACTGATAGCAATAATAGTAGCTGACACAATAAGGGACTACCTCGTAAAAAACAAGAGAAAAATACCCTTATACCTAATTCTCATAGCAGGAATAGCAGGACTACTGCCTGACATAGATATAATAGTTTACTGGCTCCTAAGGATAATATCCTTGGTGGAAATTTCAGAAGTGCACCGGACGTTTACGCACACATTATTCTTTCCAGCAATATTCCTAGCAATAGGATTTTTGACATACAAAATGAAAAGGATAGCAAAATACAAGATAAGCATAAGTGACATAGCATTCTTCACAGCACTTGGGGTGGGAATACACCTCCTCTTGGATTTCTTACTATCTGGATGGATAAGGCCACTCTACCCTTTAAGCACATACATGGTAGGCCTGAATATAATACCGTTAGACTTAGCAACGACTGTGATACCAGGAATGGACGCAATACTACTGGTGATATGGCTAGTTCACGAGTACAGACACCACAGAATAAAAGACTTCATCTGATCAACAAGGCATGAACATAAGTTTCTCTAAAAACCTAAAGAAAAGATTTATAAATACTTTACAATTGTAAAGTTCCATGGAGATGCCGCAAGAACTGGAAGTTTGGTATGTGATACCAGCACTAAGAAGAGAATTTGCAAAATTAATGATAAAAAAAGGATTGAAGCAAAGAGAAACAGCAAAAAAACTAGGCATAGGAGAGGCTGCTGTTTCCCACTACATAAAATCAAAAAGAGGAAAAGAGGTAAAGTTTGACAAAAAGATAGGGCAAGAAATAAGAAAGTCGGTAGACAGGATTCTGACGAATAAAGCAACGGTTATGGAAGAGCTACAAAACATGATAACTAAGATAAGAAAGTCAGGATGCTTGTGCAAGCTGCACAAGGGAAAGGTAAAAGGATGCGAGGTGTGCATGAGATGAGGGTGTACATGGATAACGGGGCAACAACTGTGGTGGCACCAGAAGTGGCAAAAGAAATACAAGACTATATGACAAAGAAATACGGAAATGCCAGCTCTTTGCACAGTTTTGGAGAAGAGGCTAATGAGGCACTGGAAAGAGCAAGAGAGATAATAGCAAAAAAGCTAAACGCAGAGCCTGACGAGATAATATTCACTTCTGGCGGCACTGAATCAGACAACCTGGCAATAAAAGGAGCAGCTTATGCATCAAACAAAAAACACATAATAACAACAAAAATAGAACATCCTGCTGTTCTAAACGCTTGCGAAACACTACAAAGGGAAGGGTACAAAATAACATACCTAAAAGTTGACAGGGAAGGATTCATCAATTTAAATGAATTAGAAAATGCCATAACAGATGACACAGCAGTAGTATCTGTCATACATGCGAACAACGAGATAGGAACTGTACAAGACATTGAAAAGATAGGAGAGATATGCAAGAAAAAAGGGGTAGTATTCCACACAGATGCTGTGCAAAGCTTCACAAAGGTAGCGATAGATGTGAAAAAAATAAATGTTGACTTAATTTCAATAAGCAGCCACAAGATACACGGGCCTAAAGGGATTGGAGCACTTTACGTTAGAAAAGGAACAAAAATAAGAAAACTCATGGATGGTGGTCCGCACGAGAAAAACCTGAGAGCAGGAACAGAAAACGTATCAGGAGCTGTTGGCTTTGCCAAAGCAGTAGAGCTAACCAACGAAAAACAAATAAAAAACATGGAAAGATTAAGGGACAAACTAATAGGAGGAATACTAAAACAAGTACCGGAAACAATGTTGAATGGAAGTAAAACAAAAAGACTTTGTAATAATGCAAACATAACATTCAAAAAAATAGAAGGAGAATCACTACTGCTGCTGCTGAACGAGAAGGGAATAGCTGTGTCAACAGGAAGCGCGTGCAGCTCAAAATCACTGGAACCAAGCCACGTACTACTAGCTATTGGTTTAAAACACGAAGAAGCGCACGGATCGATAAGGTTCACGATAAGCAGGTATACAACACAAAAAGAAATTGATTATGCTATAAAAGAGGCAAAAGAAGCTGCCAAAAAACTAAGGCAGATAAGCCCACTCTGGAGGAAAAATGCTATACAGTAAAACTGTTATGGAACACTTCCTGCACCCAAAGCATTCAAGAGAGATGAAAAACTACGATGCAGTAGGACAAGTCGGCAACCCCCGCTGTGGGGATCAAATGGAAGTTTTCATAAAAGTAAGCAAGAATAAAAAAGGAGAGGAAACAATAAAAGACATAAGCTTCAAAACTTTTGGGTGTGCAGCTGCAATAAGCGCATCAGACATTCTTTGTGAACTGGCAAAAGGAAAAACACTGAAAGAAGCAGAAAAAATAACAAACAAAGAAATAAACGACTACCTGGGAGGATTGCCGCAGATAAAAGTGCACTGCTCAGTGCTGGGAGAACAAGCACTAAGAGCAGCGATAAAAAAATACAAAGCTAATACTTCTCACGCTTCAAACAGTCGTCGCAGAAATTAGAAATAATATAACCATCGTCCATTTCCAAAGTATCGTACTCCTTGTTACACTTCTTACACTTACAAGTTATGATCTCCATAGTCCACCAGTGTGATTTTATCAAATATGAGTGGTGATAAAAACAACTTGTATTAATAGCAATAAGGCCTTTAAATTAATTTCGATTATAAAAAATAACCATTAAACAGAAGAAAAAACCATTCACTCATGTCAATGACACAAAAATGTTTCACTACAAGTGACAACTAAAGCTTTTCCTTTACAAACTTTAATATAACATTAACAACCTCTTTTGGACTCAAGTCAGAGGTGTCAATAACCAGATCAAAATTACTAAGCTTATGACAATCGATGCCGTAAAGACGATTATAACGACTCCTATCATCCTTGATACGTTTCTTAACAGCCTTTAAGGCTTCTGAAAAAGATTTGTAAGGCTCATCAGGACGCTTTGCCTGAAAAATCCTTTTTGCACTGACCTCAGGCTTAACGCTAAAGAACACCTTAATCGAATCAGAAAAAAGATAAAAAGAAGTGATTCCGTCAACAATAACATCCTTATGCTTTTTAACAAGCTGCTTCTGGTAAGAATCAATCATGTAATCCCAGGCCTTATTCTTATCTCTGAGCTTATTGAACTGCAACAAGGTCATTTTCTTACTCAGAACAAAAGTCTGGATTATGTCACCCATAGAATAAAACTTGAAATTGAGTTTTTTAGCGAGAAGCTTAGCGACAGAGGTTTTGCCAGAGCCGGGAAGGCCTGAAATTGTAATAATCATACAAAAAAATAAATCTTAGGATTATAAAAAGCTTACTTCTTCTTATTTTCATTTAGAAGAGGGAAGACATGCTGATAGACAGCAGCAAAAACAGCATGCTCAGGAAGGTTGCCATCAATAACCTTAAACCTTTTAGGTTCGGCCTTAGCCATCTCCAAGTAACCATGCCTAACACGCTCATGAAACTCATGAACCTCAGACTCGATACGGTCAGGCCTACGAAACTCATCAGTAACCCTGTAACTACGCTCAAGACCCATATCAACAGGAACATCAAGAAGAATGGTCAGGTCAGGCTCTACCTTAACAAAAGTGCCCTTCAACAGATTCAACAACTTCAAATCAAGACCGCGACCATAATGCTGATAAGCCATGCTCGAATCATCATAACGATCACAAAGAACAAGCTTACCAGCATCCAAATCAGGAATCAACTTCTCAGAAATGAGCTGGGTACGAGCAGCGTAATAAAGAAGCAACTCAGAATTAGGACAAAGTTCGATATGATCGGGATGAAGCAAAATTCTCCTGATCTCAGCACCGACACGAGTGCTGCCAGGTTCATGATACTTGGAAACGTCATGACCTTCCTTGCTTAAATAATCAGAAAGAAGTTTAATCTGAGTGGTCTTACCACAACCCTCAATCCCCTCAAAAGTAATCAACTTACCCTTCATCTTATATTCTTTCGGTTCTATGTAATTCTTCAAGTGTTCCACCCATCTTAGCCTCGCAATATCCGCAAGAATTCTTTTCAGGGCATCTTCCATAAATTATTCCTTGTGGTTCTGTATATTTTCCTAAGACAGGGCTTTTTTCTTTTATTATTGTTGCCATACCTTTGGCAATATTCCTTATCTCCCATTGTGCTTCATTACAAGTTCTTTTACCAATAGAATGTATAGCATTCCATCCATTTATGTGTATTAAATCATACACTCTTTGTGAATGGGGTATTACACCAATAGCTTCTTTTGCTGGCACATCTTTAAGTAATTCATTAAATAAATCTATCATTCTTAAATTATGATCAATATACTTATCTTTATATAACTCATTTTTCATAATACTTGGTGGAATAACAATATTTTTTCTTTTTATTGCATTATAGATTGGTTCAATACTCTGATCCCATGTCCTCTGTCTTGTCGCTTGATGGAAACAAGCCAAACTCATTGGAGCTAAAAAAGTAAAATGAATATGTTTTAGATTAGCTAATTCCTCTTCGTTTCTATATTTTACTGCTCTATCTAATTCCTCTTCAGAAATTTTTATTCCACTATTATCTACAAGAGCTATATTCTCCCTTCCTTTTTTTTCTATAAGGTTTTCTAGTGTTTTATTGCTCATAGCAAATAACTGGGAACTAGGATACCATGCTAAAACTTCATAATTTGTTGCTCTTTCTTTGAATAAATTTGAGGAATATTCTTTCAATTTGTTTATCATTTCTTCAATTGTTTCTTTAATTATTGAAGGAATATGATCTTGTCTACTCATATAATGTAAATGCATTAATTCCCTAGCATCTCCTGTAGTTTGGATATTTGTTTTGGTATACAAAGGTAAAATAAACCTAGCATCCTCACCTGGAATCTTTGCATCGCACATCTCTTTATATAAACTAAATGTTTTATTCAAGATACTAACAGTTTTATCAAATAATCTAGAATTTTTTATTGATTGTGGCAAATAAAAACCCCTGTCAGCTTTTGCTCTTCTTAACGATTGTTGTAAATGATCCAAATACTGTGGTAAACATAATTGTAATGTAACTATCCTAGGCAGATCTTCTATAACGAAAGTAAACCTACTTTGATCTAAAACAGAACCATGACCCCTTCCACTAGTTTCGTTAAATATTCTATCTTTTTTCTTTTCTAATCCTTCTACTGTTACCTCTCCACTTGCAAGCTTTTCTTCATCTTCAAGGAATAGATCTAAAGGAGTTTTTTCTTCAAAACATCCTAAAGCACCATAAACCGAAATCTCTTCAGAACCAAGTCTTTTATGTTCACGATTCATCAAAGTAGCTTCTAAATTAACTATTGGTTTTTCAAACATTTTTTCCATTTTCTACCATAAAACAACTCACTCTATTAAATACTTTGTTGTGATTAAAAGATATAAACATAGCCTAACTATTACTTTTTAATAAAATCTGATAGATTTCAGCTAGAAAAGATTAAATAATTAAATGTGGGGTGTGGCAAGAAAAAATATAAGAAAGATAACTTTTTAATTACCTTTCTTCCATAGATTCTGTGAGTTTATAACTAAAGCTTATTTATGTGCAAAGCCCATCCATAAAAAGGTTTATAAATATGTCCAATGCTTTGATTTTTATGATAGAAAGAATTATAGCAAGAGCTAAGGAAAGATTAGCACAAAATGATGATGCTCATGGTTATTTACATGCTATGAGGGTTGCAAATCTAGCAGACAAAATCCATGAATATGAGGGTGGTGATCAATTAGTCCTCTCCACTGTAAGTTATACGCATGATTGGTGTAGTTATGGCGGTAGAGAATACCATATAAGTAAACCAGCATTGATTGAAATAAGAAATGATCTTATTGCTTTATGTTTCCCAAAAGGCAAGATTAATGCAGTCATTGATGCCATAAGACATCACGAAGATTATGATTTTAGTAGAAGAAAACGGAAACTAAGCAAAGAGTGTCTAATTCTTCAGGATGCTGATAGATTAGATGCATTAGGAGCTATAGGTATTGCTAGGTGTTTTTATACCACAGCATCGTTAGGTTATCCATTAGGAACACTAGACGACATGCACAGATTGGAAGAAGACTACAATGAAGGTCAATTAACCTCAGCAATTCAACACTTTTACACTAAATTATTAAACCTGAAAGATAATATGAATACTGAATACGCGAAGAAAATTGCACAAGCAAGACATGGGACTATGCTTAAATTCTTAGAAGATTTTAAACTTGAATGGAATGGAAAGAGATAACGGGCACTTCCTCTTCTGAAAGATAAGCTTGGGGACAAATTGAATATAACTGTTAGTATATGAAAAAAGCCCCAATTGTATTTCAAAATTGTTTCACACTTTACACTTTAATTAAATCCTATTTATGTGCAAAACCCTGTTTATGTGCAAAGTTGACTTAGAAGAAAAGTTTAATAGCTAGAAAAGCATAAGCAAATTTCTAATGAAAGAAATAAAAATAAGAAGCACAAAAAGAGAAGAACTAATAGACATAACAAAAAAAGTAGAAGAACAAATAAAAGACATTAAAGAGGGAATTGTCTTTCTCTACGTGCCACACGCAACAGCAGGCATAACGATAAACGAAAATTATGATCCAAATGTGAATGATGACATACTGGAATTCTTTAAAAAATTAATACCACAAGGAAAATGGAAACATGACAAAGTTGACAACAACGCAGACGCACACATAAAATCAAGCATAATTGGCGTGAGCCAAACAATACCCATCAAAAATGGAAAGCTCATGCTGGGAAGGTGGCAGAGCGTCTCACTCTGCGAGTTTGACGGGCCAAGAGAAAGAACGATAATATTGAAAACTGTTGAATAGTTCAGAAGGGTACTTCATCAAGATCTTGTTTATTTAATTTGCTCCTGAATCTTCTTCAACTCCTTCAACTTAACAACACGCTCCTTACCAAAAATACCGCACTTAATTATAGGAATCTGCCAACCAACAGCCAAGTGGGACAACCAAGTGTCCATTGTTTCCCCAGAACGATGAGAAATAACAGGGGTAATGTCATTAGCCTTGGCAAAGTCAACAACTTCCTTAGCCTTAACAAGGGAACCTATCTGATTGGGCTTAATGATAACAGCGTTAATCTTGCCAACAGCCTTCTTCAACCTCTCGATGTTAGTACAGACCAAATCATCACCGCAAACAAGAAGATTACTGTGGATTAGGAAACTCTTGAAACCATCAAAATCATCTTCTTGGACTGGGTCCTCAACATAGCGTAAATCAAACTCTTTTATCAAGTCAGAAAGAAAAGCGATGTGTTCGGTTCTTGAAAGCTTCCTCGCTTTAGTAGTTTTAGAATAAAACTTGTAACTATACATCATGCCGTGCCACATCTGAGAAGCAGCAACATCCAAGCCAAGGTCAACCTTAACACCAACCTCGTCATAAGCAAAATCAGAAGCATCCCTCAAAACCTGAAGAACAGAACCGGCATCCATATAAGGAGCCCAAGCACCCTCATCAGTCTTCAACTTAGTCCCAATCTTCTTACTAACATAGTTGTAGATGTAATTATTGGCAAAGATAGCATCGTGCAAAACCTTAGCCCTTGGCAACAACAAAAATTCCTGGAAGTCAGAGGCAGAAAACTTCGTATGGATGCCACCGCCAACACAGTTACCCAGAGGGATTGGAAGGTAGTTAGCCCTGGCATTCAAAAACTGCCAAATGTTATCATCAGACAAGGCCTTAAGAATAGCTAGTTGCAAAGCAACTATCGAGTTAGCACCAACATTACGAAGAAGGTACTCGACCTGTGAAAGGTCCTCAAACTTCTCAAAGTTCAAACCCTCAAAATCCTTAAACTTGTTAAGAAAGCTAACAGCAACAGGAGGACCTCCAACTGGAAAAGCAGCAACCTCATTCTTGCCTGTAGACGCACCAGAAGGGCAGGAGGCAGAAAACTTACGGTTGACAGTTATTTCAATCGTTGGGTTGCCACGGGAATCTTTTATCTCCCTGGCCACCAACTTTTTAATTTTCATAAGGAAAGAAAAACAAGAAGGAATATAAAAACTTTATCATAATAACTTGCGAAGTTCACTACACTTCTCCAGGGCAAGGTCAACCATCTTTGTGACGTCAGAAAGATTCAAAGGTTTGGGACCACCCTTCTGCATGGCACAAATATTCCCGTTTTCCAGGGAAGCAACTGTAAGCCTAGAATCCATGGCATCTTCCTCTTCGGTTACAGGATCCACCAAAAACTTGTCGTTAACCTTAATCACCGTGCAAGCAACTGGAAGGTTACCAAGGGGAAGCTTCATATCGGTACGCTCGTCATAAACAATCCTATCAAGAGCCTCGTCATACTTTGGGAACCGGGCATCTTTCAAGGCAGCAAAAGCAGCCAGGGCAGCTGCGTCAAACAAGTTGCCGGCATCGTTGATGGGATAAATATCAATGAAGATAAGCCAAACCTTCTCACCCTTTTTTACGCAGAGCTTCTTGAAATCAAGAGAGTTTGACTCACGAATGCCCCTGTCTACAACCCTTGCAAGCTCAATCGAATCAACGTCAGGCGGTCCAGATTCAAACTCAGGAGAAGACAAAGGCAACAGTTCAGCGTTAACGATAATTGTACCCTCATCAGGCTTATCCGGGAAAGGTTCACCGACTTCAAACTTAATACCTGCAACAACAATTGTTTCACCAATAGTAACACGAGCAGAGCCCTCAGCTGACTTAGCAGAAATGCCATACTCTATGCTGATATCCCTGTACTTATTCAAGGGCCTACCGTCAACCCTCATACACCTCTCAATCAAGGCAGTAATGTATTTTTTATTAGCTTCCTCTACCATTTTACACCCCGTACTTGGCCTTCAAAGCCCTCTTCTGAACCTCATAAATCTGAGAGGTAGCCTTCCTAGCCATCTCCAAAACCTTATTCAAATCATCCTTAGAAATATTACCGTCAAGCTGCAATAAAGTAATATCTCCGTTACGAGGGGTCATGGCAACTGGAATGTCCGTAGCCCCTCCTTCAAAATCCTCCTCTTCTTTGTTAAGGTCGACAACAAGCTTGTCGCCAACATTCCCAACAGAGACAGCAGCAACAAGGTCCTTCATCATCAAGCCTGCGTCAGCAAGAGCCATCGCAGCAGCGGTAATACCAGCACATCTTGTGCCAGCATCAGTTTGGATAAGCTCGATGAAAACATCAACAACGGTATTCGGATAGGGTGTTAAATCAAGAACAGGTAACAAGGCGTTTGTTGTTACAAGGGAAATCTCCTTGCTCCTTCTTGAAGGACCAGGACGAACTCTCTCGCCAGAGCCTGAAAAACTCATCATATTATAATGGCATCTCAAAAGACCTCTCTGCGGATCTCTCATGAATGTTGGATGCAAAGCACGGGGACCATAAACAGCAGCGTAAGCAACCGTCTTACCCATCTTAAACATAGCAGAACCGTCAGCCCTCTTAACTACGCCAACTTTAGCCTCCATAGGTCTTATTTCATCCCACTCCCTACCATCAAATCTCTTTTCGTAAACCATATTACTTCAACTCCTCCTTCTTAGTTGCTTTGATTAACATACCTTTGGATTTCACACTAAACAATCTATTTGAGAAAGCACAATCAGCAAGACCTATAATCTTAGCCACCCCTATAAGGTTACGTTTGTGTTTCTTAAATACTTCTCTGAAGTGAAACAAGAAGTTCGGTATGAGAAAACCCCAATATCTAACCTCAACAATCTCAAAACCTTCTGCTTCTAACATTCTTATTATCCCATCAGGGTCGTATCTTCTCTTATGACCAAACTCGTCATCATTACCCGACCAATACTTCATGTGTATGGGGGTACTAACTATCAAAGTGCCTCCGCTTCTCAGATTTTTGCAACAGCATTTCAGACACGCCACGTCATCGTTTATGTGTTCCAAAACATCATTAACTATTATCACATCAAATTTCTTTTCAAAACCGAAACATTCAGCATCACCTAACATGACATTAAAACCTTTCTTAACCCCCTCACCGATTGCTATTTCTGAATGATCTATGCCCGTATAATCTACTTTTTTTGTGATGATGTTGTTCACGTATGAACCATCACCACAACCCACATCAAGCAAACTACTACCCAAAGCCTTCATGGATTTCTTAAGCCAGAAAACATGAGTGTGATAAGAAGGAGTCCACTTGTACTTACCTTCAAGCCATATCTTATCACAAGCGTCAATCATCTCTTCAAACCCCGCTTTTTTAGTATGTATGCCACCCCTGTTGATAACAGTTTGGGAACACGCTTATTGATTATAACAAAATAGATAAAAGGCATTTTGAACCTGAAAAAAAACTTTTCAGTTATAACAAAACCAGCTTCCACAAACTCCCTATCAAAATCGTAAATGTGATGCTCTGAATGGTCTTTATTAAAAAATTTGATTACTGTCATATTAATACCGCCATAATTAGGCACAGTAACTGCTAAGATACCATCATCAGCAAGGATGCGGTGTAACTCATTAAGAACTTTCGGCATACACTCCAGATGTTCCAATATATCATAAGCCAATATGGTACAAAAACTTTTATCAGAGTAAGGCAGAGAGTCACAACAATCCAAATCCGCTTTTACCACTTCAACATAATTGCTTGGCTTACCACTAATTTCCTTATCCACTCCGTAAACAAAACCTTTAAAAAAGGTGTTTGGTGCTTGATTAAAACCCAAATCCAACACCTTACCAGACTTATCACCCAACACCTCCCCTACCATTTCGTGCTTGTACTTAATCTCTTTAAGATACCTCCCCTTGTCGTTATAAACATTACCTATTGCAAAATTAAACAACTTCATCCCCTCAACTCCTTAGCCAACATGTTAGAAACGTCATCGGTCAGACCGTTCTTGTGAGCGTTCTCATCTATGTATTCAAGGACCTTGCTAGCAATCAGCTCTTTCTTAGGATTTTCAGACTCGATCCAAACCCAGCCGTTCTGACCTACGGTTATTTTGCAACCCGTCTTCTCCTTAACAAGGTTAATCATGCTAGCCTGCTTACCGATGATACGAGGAACTTTCGAAGGAGTGACATAAATTATTCTACCACCCTTCAGCTTGTGCAAGCCAGGACCTTTCATACTCAAATCAATAGCATTAGACTTGGTAACGTTAACAATCTTAGCAACAACCAAGTCACCAAAATCAAAGTACCTACTCAAATCAGCACCCCTCTCTATAAACTCAGAGGTAGCATCCTTCAAAGAGATGACAGCTTCGTAAGCATAGCCTATATCAATAAACCAGCTTGAAAAGGTCATGTTGGCAACCTTGCCGATAACAACGTCACCAATCTTGGGCATGTAACGACCATTCAGGGGGATGATCTTGATAACACGGCCAGCAATATTAACAATACCAAGCTGGGCAGCAATTATCTTATCACTGTCACGATAAGTGCCGGTAGATGGAACATAGTCCATACCAACAGCAAGCTCCTCACCCGGAACCACGATGTCTTTATCATTAACCATATCTTCTTTCATTCTAACCTCGCTTACCTATTAACTTCATATCAACCTCACCGTGAGTCAACTTATTCAAAGCATCCTCAAACTCCTCGCTGAGACCGGAAGGCAGCTCAATAAGACAAACAAGCGAGCCGTCATTCTGCCACTCATCACGGAGAATCTTACCGTAACCCTTCAATATGTGATAAGACTGAGATGTGTACTTAGCTGGGATCTTGACAGCAAGCTCGCGAACCTCAAACTTGATAGGTAGGATGGGCCTGAGCTTCTCAACGATCTCATGAAGCTGCTCCTCAGCCTTCTTAAACTCATCAACCCTAACCTTTGCCTGTTCCATAGCAAGCTCGATACGCTGTGGCGGATGAGGCAAACCAGTCTTAGAATCTATAGCGTTACGATGAATCATGTTAACTATCTTCTTCCTGACTTCCTCACGCATCTTGTTTCTGTGTTCAGCAGTAAGTTGGATCTCACCGTGCTTGATAATCTGCTCAGAAATATGCCTGTAGTCACTAGTCTTGAAAGCAGACATCAAATCAGCTTCCTTAGCATGCTCACCCTTCTTCACGTCGCTGAAAACGGAATTGGTAACCAAAGCATCGTCAAGGGAAGCATTACCCTCCTTAAACTCAAGCGCTTTATCACAGTCTACCAAGATCTCAAAATTAATGTTCTTAACCCTGTACCTGGCAATAACTGCTTCGTCAACACTCGTCATATTCAAGCTCCCAACTTAGCCAACCTACTCCTGTCAAGCTTAGTATACATCTTATCCTGAAGATTTATGTAAGCACCATCAATCCTTTCGATGCCGAAATCCTTGCCGAGAACCTTCTTCAAAGCCTTAACGGCAAGCTTCAAACCATCATCTATGCTCAGAGTCTCCTTGTACTCCTTGTTAAGGATGTCCTTGATCTCGTTCTCAGCTTCGCCGATAGCAGTAGCCTTGAACTCGAAAAATATCCCTGTAGGATCTGTCATAAACAGAGAGGGCTTATCATCAACACCAGCAAACAATATCGAAACGCCAAAAGGACGGGCACCCCCGTACTGGGTGAAGAACTGCTTAACGTCAGCAATCTCCTTAACCAGTTCGATAACATCAATAGGCTCATCATTGCCAACCTTGTACTGCTGAGCGATCAACTGGGCACGTTCAATCAGAATCCTTCCGTCCATAACATAGCCGGAAGAAGTTGCTGCGATGTGATCATCAACCTGAAATACCTTCTCAACAGACCTAGCAACAATCAACTTCTCAGTCATCCTTCTGTCAGCAACAAGTAAAACGCCGTCACGACAGACCATGCCTATAGCTGTAGTCCCCTGCTTAACAGCCTTCTTAGCATACTCTACCTGTAACAAACGACCGTCAGGACTGAACATGGTACTTGTACGGTCATAACCCATCATCTGATGCTGCATTTGTTCCATAACAATCAACCTCCTTTATGAATACTTGGCCCTCGCTTTTCTCAATATACCGGAAACGCCCAAGGTCCTAACTATAACCGGCTCGTTACCAAACTTGCTGATCAAAGCCAGACCGGCCCTTACATCATCAACGTATTTATTATTCACTTTAATCATACCCTTGTTGTGCTTCCAATCTTCCAAAATCATGACTCCTGCCTTAGCAAAGCCCAACTCACCAAGAAACTGAAGCAAAGATGCATTAATACTGCGCCTAACCTCATCAAAGCTCAAGGAGTGCGTAGCAACCACCTCAAACATGAGGTAACGCTTCTTTTCCCTCAGGCTTGGCAAAACAGGTTTGATTTTATTCACCCAAAATCAGAGAAAAATCTCTTCTTCTCCTTCTCGACCAAAAAACAATAAAGTTATGAGCTTTATAAATTTTTTCCTTCACCCAGCTTTGCCCGAATAGTCCCCGAAAAGTCTGACTTATCAGGCAGGATTAACACTTATCGGGCAGAATAAAAATGGATAGTGGAAAGGTTGTTTTATTTTACAGAAATAATTATCGTGCCTTAAGGCTTCTTCTTTTTTAGGGCTTCCTTTAAAGCCCGTTCCACAAATTCAGAATATTCTAACCCTTCATCTATGCATCTGTGTTTTACCTCTTTCCACAGGTCAGGGTCTATCTTTAGCCCAACTGTAACCCTCTCCATAGGGTAAGATAGTTATTTAGTAATATATAAATATACCTATCTTGTAATATATAGTTTGTCTCTCAATAGTATTTATATAGTTATATATCTAACTATATTACTATAAGTTTGGAGGTAAGAAAATGGAAAATCAACAACAAGACGGAAGAAAAGAAAGGGGCTTACAAATAGCCCAAACAAGCAGAATAGAAAGAAACGAAAAGGGAGATTGGAAAGTCCCAAGCCAAAGTGGAAAAGGCATTTACATCGTTAAGAGCAACGGATTTGGGGCTTCATGCAATTGCCTAGACCACCAAGACAGGGGCTGCAAGTGTAAGCACATCTGGGCAGTAGAACTCATAGTAACACAACAAATAGACCAAAATGGGAACGTAACAATAACCCAAACAATAAAGAAAACATACCCTCAGGATTGGAAGAACTACAACCTCGCACAGACCCATGAGAAAGAACTTTTTATGAAACTCCTATCAGACCTCACAAGCGGAATACCAAACCAAACTTACAGCTTCGGCAGACCCACAACACCCCTAAGCGATATGGTTTATTCGATGGTCTTTAAGGTTTACAGCACGTTCTCAGGTCGTAGATTTAACACGGACATGGAAGAAGCAAAAGCAAATGAGTTTGTGAGCCAGAAGATACCTTACAACACCATGTTTGACTACTTCAACAAGCCAGAACTAACATCCATACTCTCCAATCTTATAACAATAACAAGTTTGCCTCTGAGAAGTGTTGAAAAGGATTTTACCATAGACGCAACAGGCTTCGGAACAAGCCAATTCCAGAGATGGTTCAGCTTCAAACACGGAAGAGAAATAAGCAGTAGAAAGTGGGTCAAATGCCACTTCCTCTGTGGAACTAAAACCAACATAATAACCTCTGCTAAGATAACCTCTGAATTTGATAATGATTGCCCACAACTACCCGAACTCTACCAAAAGACCGCAGAGCATTTTGATATGCAAGAACTATCAGGAGACAAAGCATACCTATCAAAAGACAACCTCGAACTCATAGAAGGACAAGGAACAAAAGCCTTTATACCATTCAAAAGCAATTCTATTCCTAACAAGAAGGGAATGGTCTGGAAAAAACTATACCACTACTTCTCCCTGCACAACGACGAATTCCTAACGCACTACCACAGGCGTTCAAACGCAGAAAGCACAGTCTTTATGATAAAAACCAAATTCGGAGACTCTGTCCGTAGTAAGAATTGGACAGCACAAACCAACGAAGTCCTATGCAAAATAATAGCACACAACATCTGCGTAGTCATAATGGAAATGCACACCATAGGAATACGAGGAGAATTCACAACAGAGGAACAATAAAAATGTTAAAAAAACAGAACCGTTCTCACTTTAGAGTGGCTCTAAAGCGTGAAAATATCTTTCGAAAAGTTCTTAAAGGACAAAAACATAGCAAACATATGCCAAAAGAAGTTACCACACTAAAAGAGGGTTATATTATAGATAAAGCAACAGGTAAACAAGTTCGTGATACTCCTGAAGAAAAGGTTAGACAAGATTATGAAAAAGTCCTTTATGAAGATTATGACTATCACTATTCTCTTATGGAGATTAATGTTCCAATAAGAAGAGGGACAAAAAAACAGAAAGGAGAAACCGATTTTGCTGATATTATTATTTACAAAACAGGAGACAAAAATAAAAAGGAACAAAATGAAGATATTCTTGGTATAGTTGAAACTAAAAGACCTACAAGAAAAGAGGGGGTAAAGCAATTAATGACTTACATGACTGCGACTTCATGTTCTTGGGGGGTATGGACAAATGGCAAAGAAATAGAGTATATTTACCGAGACCAAAAATCAGGGGGAATAAAAAGAAATTTTGTTTATCAAATACCAAAAAGAGGAGAAACTTGGGAAGAAATAGGGAGAATATCAAAAGATAAATTAAAACCGTCTAAAAATCTTAAACTAATTTTTACAAGATTACTAAATACTCTTTATTCCAATACCAACATTAGTAGAAGAGAAAAACTTGGTAACGAAATGATAAGACTTATTTTTTGTAAAATTTGGGATGAAAGATATAACCCAAAAGCATTACCAGAATTTAGAATTGGTTTTAATGAAAACCCAGAGGTAGTTAAAGAAAGAATTGAAGGATTATTTCAAGAAGTTAAAGATGAATTAGTTAGTGATGGAGTTTTTGATAATGAAGAAGAGATTAAATTAGAAGCGAAATCTGTAGCTTATGTTGTTGGTGAATTAGAACCTTTTAGTTTTTCTGAAACAGCAAGGTTATATAAAGATGTTATTGGAGATGCTTTTGAGGTATTTGCAGAAAGTAAGTTAGTTGGAGAAAAAGGAGAATTTTTTACCCCCAGAGAAGTAGTTAAAACAGCAATTAAAATAATTAACCCCCAACCAAAAGAAACAATATTAGACCCTGCCTGTGGGAGTGGTGGTTTTTTAATTTATGCTCTTGAAAACATTTGGAATATTATGGATACTGATAAGAGATACAGTGGAATAAAAGATTTAGACATAATAAAAAAAGAAATTGCTGAAAAATATTTTTTTGGTATAGACAAAGAAATAGATTTAGTAAAAATAGCTAAGGCATATATGGCAATTGTTGGAGATGGGAGAGGAGGTATTGTTCAACAGAATAGCCTACATTCACCAAAGGAATTTGAAAAAAGAGCAAAGGATATTTTTATCGAAAAAGGAAAATTCAAGAAATTTGATATAATCTTAACTAACCCCCCTTTTGGTAAAAAGCACAAAGTTTTAGCAGAGGAAGCAAAAAATTTTGATTTAGGGCATATATGGAAAAAAGAAGAAGACAAATGGGTAAAAACTGAAGAATACAGGGACACAGAACCACAAGTTCTTTTTATTGAAAGATGTTTTGATATGTTAAAAGAAGGGGGTAAATTAGCAATAGTTCTTCCAGAAACGTATTTTCATGCTCCAAACTCAAGATATGTTTTAAATTATATAAGAAAAAATAACAATATAATTGTGATTATTGACCTTGCCCATAATACATTTAGACCTCATAATAATGCAAAAACTCTTTTATTAATTTTAGAAAAAGGCATCCAACAACAAGATAAAATTATTATGGGTGTAGCTGAGGAAATAGGGCATGACCATAATGGGAAACCAGTTTATAGATACGATGAAGCTAACCATAAATTTACAGAAGAAATATGGGACGATACTGAAATAATCAGAAAAGAATTAGATAATCCAGCAGACCCAAAGAATAAGAACACATTTGTTGTGGATATGAAAGACATAAAGAATAATGTTTTTGTCCCGAGATACTATTGGAATAAGAGAATTGAAAAATTAAAGAGAGAGGCTGAAAATCAAAACTTAAACTTTGTTCAGGTAAAAGAGTTAATTAATAAGGGGATTATAAAAGAGTTTAGTGGGCATGGCTCACCAGCAGGGAAATACAAAGGAAAGGGGGATGTGCCTTATGTTCGTGTTGCAGATATTGTAAATTGGGAGATTTACAAAAACCCAACATCCCTAATTCCAGAAACAATCTACAAACAAATAAAAGGGAATAACAGAGACTTAAAAGAGAAAGATGTTCTTTTCGTTAGGAGAGGTAGTTATAGGATAGGTAGTGTAGCTATGGTTTCCAAATCTGACACAGAAGTTCTTTTAACAAGGGAAATCCATGTCTTTAGGGTAGTAAATGAAGAGAATGAATATGGAATAGACCCCTTCTATTTATTATACCTATTTTCGCATGAATTAACCCAAAAACAACTCTATAACAAAGTCCTAATTGATACCACCTTACCTAACATAGCAAGAAGATGGGAAGAACTTTACCTTCCGATTGCAAAAGACAAGAACGAAAGAGAGAAAATAAAGAAAAAGATAAGAGAAGCTTTTGAAAGCAAGTGGGAAGCTGTAAATAAAATAAGTTCATTAAAAGAAGAGTTTGGCAACTTAGTTACTTAACTCTTCCCCAGAATAACCACCCTTTCTATCTTAAAACCTGCCTTTTCTTCAAGATAATTCTTACGCATAACAACCTCATTCAGAACATCAACAAACACCCCTATAGTCTTTTCATAATCAAAATTGTTCTTATCAAGCATTTTAACAAACAAAGACCTAACAATCTCTTCACATCCCATAAAAACATTCAAAAACTATCTCCTTAAAATGCTTTTGCCCTTAAAATCCGTAAAGACTGCAACTAAAATTGAAAATAAAAAAAGAAAAATAGTTTTTCTAATAACAACCACATCTATTTTTACATAGAGTGTGTTGTTATATAGACAACTACGACCAAGATTATGATTAACAAGACTGTATAATCATCCACCCGAATCATAGCAACCCCACCTCCCTTGTATTGTTCTTTTTTAAGGGATACAGAGTTTTTTGGTGTTCTCATCACAACCCCCTAAGTAAGAATGAGCTTAAGAAGTTTTTTAAGGGTTTGCTCGATAAGATTTTTTTTAAGGGTTAAGACTGTTGAGGGGGTTCAAAAAACAAACCCTATATCCCCCACCCACCATTTAGTGGGCTAAGACACTCGTATAAGGCAGTATTCCTTAATAAAACTTTGTAAATCTACCCCCTTTTGACTTTTCGGGCATACTATCTTCTTTTCGGGTAGGGGTCACTTATCAGGCAAAGCTCCTTCACCCTCTAAACGCTACAACTACTTCTTCAACAAGAAGTTTTTGTAAATTATGTATGTAAGAATGATAAAGAGAATAAGTGCAAGGGGACCGAAGAAATACAGCTTGTTGAGCTGATAGTCAGGGAGTCTGAAAGAACTCTGAATGGTTTTAGGCTTCTCGGCTACAGTAGCACCGGAAAGCTCTTGGATCTTGTTCTGCTCAACAACATAACCTGAAGGCTCAGAAACACAAACCTGGTAGGTTATGGGCTTCTTATTAGAGGTGCCGCAATCGTTCAAATCAACACAATCTCTTGCCTGAGAGTTGCTAACACAACCAGACCAGGACGAACAACTCCAAGACTCTTCACAAGCAACAACCCTGCTACCACCCCCTCCACCGCCTCCGCCACCCCCACCGGGAGAAGCAGACTGAGTAGGGGCATAGCTAACAGTCAGGGAATAAGAAGGTGAGGAGTTAAGATTTCCTGCCGAATCAGAACAGGAAACGCTCCAGTTGTAAACACCGTTAGACAAAGTGTAAGTAAGATACTGCTGACCCACATCAGCAGAGTCGTTAGTAAGCACAACAACATTGTCAACAAACAAGTTGCAACTATCGATCTCTGAATCTGAAACGTTAAATGAGAAATCAACTGAGTTGGAAGAGGTCCAAGAAGAGCTGTCAGAAGGAGAGACTAAAGATATTTCTGGATAGGTTATGTCAACTCTGAAAGCAACTGAAGAAAAATTCTCCAAACCGTTAGTGTTGTTAGCGTAAACATAAATAAGGTAAGAAGACTCAGCCAAAGCAAGGGTGGTGTTAGCGCAAGAGACAAGTGAAATGTTACCTGAACCTAGGTTGTACCAACAACTGTCAAAGCTATCAACAGAAAAATTCAAATCAACACTGGATGAAGGATAAGTCAGGTTCTCAGGACTCGTTACAATTATGCTTGGTGAAGAATCCACAACGAAAAACAGGACATCGCTAGCAGCGTTAAACGTTCCTTCGAAACACTGGACAGACCAGTTGTAAGAACCGTCAGAAAGGTTAAGTTCAAAGAAAGACTCAGCACCAGCCATGACCAAGCTCTGATTAAACTCATCGTTCAAGAAAAGAGAGCAATTACTCTCGTTATAAGAATCATCAACAGAAAAGTTAAGGAAAACACCCATCGAGTTAAAAGCAGAGTTGTCTCCTGTAAGCAGATTAATGAAAGAAGTAACAGGACCAGAAACAACCAAAGCAAAGGGCTGAGGGCCGTTAGGAACGTTAAAAGCAGAAACGTTAACAAGGTAAGAGCCCATGCTGACGTTAGATATGTTAACCTGCTCAACGTTATTAGTATCATCAACCTGATCATAAAAAGGCTTGACATAATCATTGCCGTTGAAAACAGAACCGTCACAAGATGTGACAACGAGATTCAAGTCGTTAACAAGGGCCTTGGCAGCAGAGGGACTACCAGGATAGTCAGTCCAGACAACGGTGACCTTAACAGGAGAAGACTCGTTGTACACAGTAAAGTTGTAAGAAATTGACTCGCCTGTAGACAAACCAGAAGAATAGTCGGTGTAATTAACTACCCTGGGCTTAGCAGGGTGAAGCGATTCTGAAAGGTTGATACGGCCCCAACCAGTCTCATTACTTGGAATTCCATAACCTAAGTCCATGGCACCGTTAATAAGGGTGGCTTTAAGCAAAGCAGCAGAGGGATTAACGTTAAGGTTAAGATAATGCTCCCTGACCAGGGCAGCGGCACCAGCAGCTAATGGGGTGGCCATCGAAGTGCCCTGACAGTACGAATAGTTACCGTTGCTTTCATAAGAAGAAGTACAACTCGTAACACCAAGAGAAGACTTAGCAGAAACGATGGAAGTACCGGGAGCAACCAAATCAGGCTTAACCCTACCATCATCAGCAGGACCATGTGAACTGAAAGAAGCAACCTCATTTATGTTATCAGAGCTGCTACCACGATCGGTCCTGTTGTTCTCACTAGCACCGACGCTTAAACAATTCTTTGCAGTGGAGGGAAACTCAACTGTGTTAACAGCAGAACCCTTATTGCCAGCGGCAAAAACAACCAGGAAATCAGTGTAGTTCCACATGAAATCGTCAACGGTCTGGGAGTCAGTAACATAATTACCAAAACCACTATCACTACCCCAACTGTTACTATGAACTCTGGAACCGTTCTCATAAGCCTGGATAAACAAATCACTCAAGTTAGTAGGCGGATAAACAGCAGTAGAACCGGCATCGTCACCGATGGCTTGAAAAAATATTTCAGCATTATATACAATACCCTTAAACTGACCAAAAGAATTGTTAGCAGAACCGGCAAGCGAACCAGCAGTATGAGTACCGTGACCACTCACATCATCAGCAGAGGCACCATACAGATTGACAATAACAACCTTACCCCTAAAATCCTCACTTAAGTTATCGTTGGAACCTGTATCAAGGCCAGAGTCGGAAATTGCAACACTCTGATTAACACCGGACAAACCATAACTGTTCCAAGTAAAATTAGCAGAAATTATACCGGAAGCGATATCGTTAACTACAACGTAACGAGGAGCCTCCTCAACCCAAGAAACAAAATCAAAACCGGCTATGGAATCAAGCTGAGAATACTTAGCAGACACTTTCAAACGATTCTCAGAAACTGAAGAGACTTTAACATTAAGTTTAGAAAACTCATCAAGCAAAACATTAACGTCAGAACCTTCGTGAATCAGAACATAAAAATCGTAAGTACTGGAAGAAGAAAGCTTCCTAGAGATTGAAGGGGAAGAAGAAAGCTTCCTAGAGATTGAAGGGTCAAATTTAACCTTGGGGTTGTAAGGAGAGACGGAAGCAACAAAATCTAAACTCTCAACACCCTGCTTAACAGCAGGATCGAAAGTAACTATGAAAGAATAATCAGGAATGTAAGAAGAAAAAACAACACCCCTTTCAGACAACTCAGACTTCCATTCAGGCATCACCGGACCGGCGAACTCCAGGAGATAATAATTGCCCTGAGCGAAGCAAATCTTTGAATAGGCTAGAACAATAAAAATTAGTAAAAAAAACCACTTTTTCATCGATAAAAATTAGGGAAAAAGTGTATATAAAACTTTCCTATACCTCCCTAACACCTTCAGAAACAATGCTTTGAGAAAGATGCTTATCGCTAACTAAATGATCAACCAAAGAGAGAGCACTCTTAGCCTCACCGGGATTCATACCGATTACCAAAGCGAAAGAGATAAGCTCCCTGGGCTGCTTCATCTCGAACTTATCAAAAGCAAAACTGCCCAAAACCATAGGAACCTTAAACTTACGACAGAGAGAAACGTTCTGCATCATCCTACCAATTATCAGAGCACGCTCAACACCGTGAGCGTTCAAAACATCACAAAAAGAAAAACCAACAGCAACGTTACTCTTCCTAGCCAATTTACATAGAACATCGTTCAGACCTGAATTACGGGAATGCAAATAATCACGAACAACACCGGAGTGAGGGCTCAACAAAATATCAACCTTACTGTTTGAAACAACATCACGATTAAGCTGAGAACCCATAACAACAACAAGGCCAAACTCCTTGTTAACCTTCTTCCTCAAATCCTTAACGTTGTTAGGAACGATCAGGTTAGCATGATAAACCCTGGAAAAACCTGGATTACCAAAATCCTTACAAAAAACAACATCCGAAAACATACCAACAAACAAGGGAAAAGTATTTATAAGATTAACTGAGATTAAGAGGAACATGGAAGAATTTCTTTTTCCACACGAAAAAATAAGAGAGGTACAGGAAGACTTCATAAAAGACGTAGCCAAATTTCTAGAAGAAAACAAAAACATGATAATGCATGCGCCAACCGGACTGGGGAAGACAACCATACTCGGACCTGCACTTGCCTATGCGATAAAAAACAAGAAAACAGTGTTCTTCATAACACCGATGCACACACAACACAAAATAGCTATAGAAACTTTGAGAAAGATTAAGGAAAAATACAAGACGAAGTTTACTGCAGTGGACTTCATAGGAAAGAGATGGATGTGCCAGCAGAAAGGGGTGGAAGCATTAACCTCAAATGAATTCGGGGAATACTGCAGCGACATGATAGAAAAGGGAATATGCGATTATTACAACAATGTGAAGAAAAAAGGAAAACCATCCGTAGATACAGAATTCTTATTGAAGGAACTGGAAGATAAAAACCCATTGCATGTAGAAGAGCTGTGCAAGATGTCCGGAGAAAGAAAATTATGCCCGTATGAAATATCCTGCTTGCTCGGGCTGAATGCACAAGTCCTAATAGGGGATTACCACCATGCCTTGAATCCGTCAATCAGAAACAGCCTGTTGGGCAAGATGAACAAAGACCTGAACGAAATAACACTAATCTTCGATGAGGGACACAACCTACCCAACAGGATAAGAGACCTTCTAACAGCAACAATAACCACCATGGGGATAGACAGTGCTGCAAAGGAATGTAGAACACTTGAGCAATACGAATTAGCAGGACAAGTGGAAAAAATAGGAGGGGTACTAGAAAAATTCATCAAAGAAAAAACAAGGATAGAAACACACGAAGCGACAGTAGAAAAACAAGAATTCTACGATGAAATAACAAAAATAAACGAATACGAAAAGTTGAATGGCAACTTGTACTTCGTAGCAGAACAAATACTAGAAATGAAAAAAAGAAGCTCAGCACACAACCTAGCGCTGTTCATGGAACAATGGATGGGGCAAGACGAAGGATTCGCAAGGATAATAACAAAAGGTTTCACAAAACAAGGAAAACCCTACATAACATTATCGTACAGATGCCTGGACCCGAGCATACTAATGAAACCATTAGCAGAAGAAACAAAAATAGTAGTCATGTCAGGAACACTAACACCCACAACTATGTACAAAGACCTATTCGGAATAAAATCAGAAATAAAAGAGTACAAGGACATATTCCCAAAACAAAACAGGTTAAACCTGATAATACCTAAAACAACAACAAGGTTCACTGAAAGAAATAGCGATATGTACAACAAAATAGCAATAGTAGCAGCAAAACTATCGAACGCTGTGCCTGGAAACGTAGCTATATTCTTCCCCAGCTACCAGGTGCTCGAAGACGTGAGCAAATACTTCAACACATACAGCGAAAAAACAACACTCACAGAAATACCGGGAATGAACAAGAAAGAAAGACAAGAAACACTAGAAAAATTCAAATCGTACAAAGACAGTGGAGCAGCACTACTAGGATGTTCATCTGGAAGCTTTGGTGAGGGAATCGATCTTCCCGGAGAATACCTAAAAGGGGTGATAGTTGTAGGATTGCCCCTATCAAAACCTGACTTGGAAACAAAGAAACTCATAGAATACTATGACATGAAATTCGGAAAGGGCTGGGAATACGGTTACATATACCCAGCAATACTAAAAGCGATACAGAATGCGGGGAGATGCATAAGGAGTAAGCAAGACAAGGGAGTAAGGATATTTGTAGATGAAAGATACGCGTGGCAAAAATATCTCTCATGCTTCCCGAAAGAATGGGAGATGATAACCACAAGCATGCCCATAACAGCCATAGAAGATTTCTTCAACGAAAGGGGTTAGTTAAGAGCGTTGGCAATGTAAGAAAACTACACCACGAGCTGACGACAGAAAAATATGGCAAAGATTTAAATATGAGAAAAAACATGCAAAATAAAGAAAAGAGGGATGCTAATGAAGTTGGATCTGCGACTAATTTTACTCATAACCATACTCACAGTAGGCGTGTTCTTCATCAACCAAAAATTAAGCTATACCGGTTATGCAGTTGCTGACCCAACAATGAGCATAGAGCTAGATAAAGAAAAATACCTACCTAACGAAAAGCTCCAAGGGGTAATAAACATCTCATTTAACGGAAATGTAGACAAAGAAGCAGAAATAGAGGTAGACCTCGAGGGAAAAAAAGAAGTAGTGCTTTTAACCGACTATCTGGCAAACACAAACACAAGCTACAAAACAACACCAGAAAAAACAACAGTGACAAACCCAACAACCACAAAAAACCTAACGCTAACAGCAGGACAAGAAACACTTCTAGGATTCAAACTACCAGCAGGAGCAACAATAGACAGCATAACTATGAACATAATAGGGTCACCTAGCAACCCAACAAGACTACTCTCCTTAGACATACCAGAATCATCCGGAAAACCCGAGTGGAAGTACATAGGACCCTTCCTCGACGCATACGGCATATTTGTATACCCCGAAGGACTAAACACACAGTCAGAGGGAAGCATACAGTACATAGAAAAAAACACAACGTATCACTGTCAATTAATTAACTTGCCATACGCAAAGGACTATCAGATAGGAGCAAAGTATGCGGCAATAAGCGGAAGCACAGCAAATCTAAACGCTATAATACTATCATTTGACGGCGACCTTGCTTACGGAGGGGGACAAAACTGCACCCTGCCGAGAGGCACAACTGTGAGCACATGGAACAGCTGCAACATCAATCTCGAACAGGGAATACAGGGCTATTACATGGTATGTGTTACACTAGACAAAGAAGAAAGAAGTTACGAGATATCAAGGGACGAGTCACCTTCAACAACAAAATACAACTGCCAAATGGGATTAGACCAAGACTGGGGGTACGCCTTCTGCAACCCCGTTGAATCAAGAAACTACTACATAAGAATATCCCCTGGGGTGTATAACGAAAACCTTACGGGAATGATAGCAACACAACAATTCCCGGCTTGGTTCACAGACGTACCATTCGAAAATGCGCTCATATCTTATCTTGAATCTTGCGAACCAGACGAGATAGGAGACTGCAGTGTTGTAATGAAAATAAAATCAGAAAGCAACGGTTACGTACAGCTAGCAAACTTGAGAATTGACTACACAGAATTAGAAGGAGGGGTTTCATACTCTACAAACTTTTACGACATCGCCACTACCAGGCCGGAAATATACGAGATAGGAAACAAATCGATGAACACCGCAAAATTAACAATACCGCTGTCATATTTCAACATAACAACGCCAAACTTAACGAAAAAACAAACAGTAGAACTATTTGTTAGCCTGGCTGGAGAAAGCGACAGCAAGGACATAGTAGTTTACTCAACAGAAACGCCGGAAGAATTCAGAGAAGTAGAAGAAGAAATACAAGAAGCCGAAACAAAACTAAACAAGATAAAAACACAAGAGATAGCATGGATACTAAACGTTGACGAAGACATACAACAGCTAGCAAACTACAAGGCAGAAGTGAAAAGCATCAAAAACATGAACATATCCCTAGAAGAAAAAGAGGGACAACTAGCAGAAATAAAAGATGAGATTATGGCTTACATAGAAAGCCTACCTGACACGGCAACAAAACTGTCAGAATCAGGAGACACACAGATAGTCAACCCATCAGATGTGGAGGAGCTTGTAACTGAAAACGCAGGAGAGATATTTCAATACCAAGACAAAGTAAATGTTAACGTAGCAGTAACCAATTACAAACTAACAAGACAAGATGGGACAGCAGAGCTCTACAGCATAATAAAGAAAAACATAATCCCAAAGGAAAGCATCAAAGACGTTTATGTTTACGAGGTTATACCAAAGACGATAGCTTCAAGTATTTCAGAAATAACATTTGAAAAACCAACATTCGAAATAGAAAGAGAAGATCCCATAGTAAAGTATTACCATCAAACACTAACCTCGACAACTATAAAATATGCTGTCAATTCTATGGTAACACAACAAGCGATGTATCAACTCAAAACGATAATAGTACCAAAAAAAATCTCACCAGAAATACCGCAGGGACAAGAATACGTTTGCGGGGACGGAATATGCAGCAGACCAGATGAAGATGAAACAATATGCCCAGAAGACTGCGAAAAGGAAATGAAGATACCCTGGATGTGGATAATAGTCATAGCTGTAGTACTTGTACTAGGACTACTCTACATAAATTTCTACAGGGGGGAACTAAGCCTAGGAAAGCTAGCGAGAAAAAGTTCACCGTTCAAATCAGAGAAAGACCTTGAAAGCGTGAAGAACTACATAAAAGACCAATTAAGGAATGGGGTAAAGAGGAAAGACGTAGCAAAACCGCTACTAAACAAGGGATGGACTAAGGAACAGGTTGAGTTTGCATTTGATGACATAGAATGGGACAAGAAGAGAGAAGAAACCATAAAGAAAGCACCTGGAGAGACAGAAGACATGAAGAAACTAGTAGCGTACATACAGGTGTGCAAGAGCCTAAACGTATCAGACGAGAAAATAACACAGAGTTTAAAGGCTAAGGGTTGGAAAGACAGCATGATTAAAGAAGGGTTTGCTAAAGCAGCAGAAAGACAAAAGCCAATGATGATTGTGGATAAGAAACTGAAAGAAGAAAAAACAAAACCGTTCTTTGAGGAACAGGTCAAGAAATAAGTGATTATCCTTTATGGTTATAAGACCCCATTGTTAAGTGAGCCTTGTAAGCCCTAAGCTGACCGATAGAAAATGAGGTTGGAAATGCATCATATATTTCATCCGCTGGTATGTCAGAAGATAGAAGATCCAATACCTCTTCTTTTGTTATTTTTTCAAGGTCTGAATCCTCTTTTTCATCTAGAACTTGCTTTGTATCATAAGTATGCATTGTAACGTGGGCTTTCCACTGAGGCAGAGGTTTGTTAGTCCAACCGCGATACTTCTCCTTTAAACTTTCTATGGTTGTTCCAACCTTGAACTCTTCAATTGCCCTCCCCTTCGTTAATACAGGCTTACTGGAATTCCCAAGGAAAATACGGTTTTTTTCTTTATGCTCTACTTTTGATAATTCATCTTGAGACATAAACTTATTTATTGCTTTTATGTAGTCTCTCATTAATTTGTCTAATAATACCTTATTTTTTATCTCGAATTTATCAGGAAATCCTACCGACCGGGCTACTTCGCCTGCAATATCAATTTCTCTATAAGGGTAACTAAGAAAATAGATATCACCCACCATCGGAGCCCCGGATTCAGATATATAAGAGTAGCATATCGCATCTTTTGGTTTTAAAAATCTATGTTGCCTGTTTGAAAATTCAATAAGTGCATAGTTTAAGGTGTAAGGTATTAATTTATTAGTAATCCCTTGTTTTCTGCATTCTTCTTCTATTCTCCTATACATACTTTGCTCTAAAAAATGTTGTGCTAAGGGAGAAACCCCCGTCTTTCTTGTGCTCCCAAAGGGATCGTCCTCATCCAGTTTAATTTCAAGATTTGTTATTTCATGTACTTTCTGTTCGCAATGTCTTAACATCTCTTTATAACGATCTTTGGAAATAAACCTTATTACTGTATTCAAAGCTTCCCTTGAAGTACCTGCAAAAGTAACCCTCAACATCGATGTATAACCATATTTTTTTTCATCATAAATACTTTTATTTTCTTTTAACTTTTTTATAAAATTATTTGATCTACCAATGATTTCATCAATACGTTCATCACTGTATGTCTCTCCAACATTATATTTATCATTATTCAGCACATAGCCATGATAATACAAATGAATACTGCCCGCATCCCTTTTGAGTAGGTTTGCTGTATGAAGCACAAAATGATTTTTTACTTGACTTTTTGAGAGACGCGTAATCAAATATAGGTTCTCCTCATTAAGTGGACCAGTATAATCCAAACTTACTACATCAAAATTGAAAGATCCCTTACTAAGTATATAATCCTTCAAAGTAGTCTTTTCCAATTTTATACCCAAATGCTTGCTTTCAATCGCATCTGCAATTTCAGCATCTCTCTCAACACCTACAATGTTAGACCTGGGTATACCTAAAGGATCGTATACCCGAAATATCTCCTCAGCATCAATCCCTGGAAAACATAGAACACGCATATCTTGAGGTTTAACAAATTTTAACAGGGTCCTCTCTATCATATCTTTAACCAAATCTCTTGACTTCGCCTTTGCCCAATCGGTACTATATCTCTTCTCCATCATGACCCCCAAGGATAAGAACTTATATATAAAACTTTCAATCGATAACAGAAAGGTTTATAAGAATTCTAAAACGTAAATTTTTTCAAGCGCTGGTGATCTAATGGCTATGATTTCAGCCTTCCATTCATTAGAGAAGTTAGCTGACCATCTGGGTTCAAATCCCGGCCGGCGCACTTATATACAATGGTCATGCCAGGAATATTGATGGGAAAACTCGAATATGTTATCTAATGTTTCATTCGCTTTCTTAAACATGCCATGATTTCTTAACAATTCGTAACCCTCAATTCTTCCCCTATGAGTTTCTAGCAATTTAGGTAACACATCATTCGAATGTGACATCAAGACTTTACCTATCTCTTCCTCATCTGCGGTCATTTCAATAATCCCAGCATACTGAATCCCTAAATTCACAGTAAACAATTTACTGCCATCTACAGCTTCGCTATAGAGTAATATGTGCCTATCTTCTGGACTAAAAGGTATTTGTAAACCACTGATATCCGATTCGTAATTAACGTGCCCAAACTTCTGGGGTTTAGCTACCTCTGCCGGAGATGCTTTAAAATACTGTTCATATGCGTATTCACCTCGCTCTTCCAAATATTCAATATAATCAAAAAAATTCCTCACCAATAAGGCTATCCTGGGATCGGATTTGTAAGCAAAAGCCCTAACCTCTTCAATAATTGGCCAATTCTCTAAGACATGGAATTCTTTTTTAGAATCATCTACAATTGATCTGCCATTTTTTTCTACAAAAGCCTCTGTAATTATTATACCATTCCTAACATATCTTTCTACAGATTTTTCTTCAAAATCAGTTAAGTCCATAATAAACCCTTTTGTAGTTGATAATAATTACATTATAAAACTTTCCCATGGAAACGAATTCAAATGCTAAAGGATTAAACATCAAACTTCATGCCGTCATAAGAACAAACAACTTCTTGCCAACGCTCCAAGTCAACAAAAACATTGTTAGTAAATTTATAAAACTCATTCGCAAGCTTAGGATTCATCCCTATAAGAATAACCTTCTTAACTCTGCCCCTAAGATATTTTCCGAGCTCATCAGCATATGTAACATGTAACCTTAGGTTGTAATCTTTTGGGGTGGTATGCTCAAAACAGTTATGAATAACGGTTGTAGAGCCACCTATAAAATCGAGAATGCCGTGCTTGGATGCCCTTGAAATTGGCAGATCCAGAACATAAGAAAGTACCTTATCACCAAAAAACAACTTAAAGCAGTTAACACGTAGGGTATGAGGACCTAAACGTTTAGTCTCAACCCTAACATCGTTGATGTTAAATTGATCGTTGTTATCCAAAACAACAGTCTCAAGATCAAATTTCACGTCACCAAACCTGTAACCAGAAGAACACTCGTTAAAAAGATTATCAATAGATTTTTTTATATGCTCATGACCGTAAACCCTCACCTTCTTAAAATCACTCAATATGTTATGAGCTGGCCAAAGACCATATATGTGATCGTTATGGCCATGGGACACTAAAATATGCAACTCATCTTTATCACGCAAATAATCTGGTATGTTAGCAAAACCAGTGCCAGCATCCAAAACTATTTTCTTCTCTGGAAAAAATACACAAGAAGTCCTGCTCCTGAAGGGAGCGTCATACCAATCGACACTACCCAAAATAATGCCCTTCATAAAGACCCCACTTACAGAGTATATAAAAATATTTCTAACGGATATTCAAAACCTGACCGTTACCCATTATATGAACTGTCTTGCCAAGCTGGTAATCCATCTCAACAGCTAAGTCACCTAACGCTGTAAGCATTGAAAGACTACCGTGAGCAGGAATTATGTGTTGAGGCTTAACCATGTTAATCAAATCCCGTATATCTTCCCTGCCAGCGTGACCCGAAACATGGATGTCAGTAAAGATACGAACCTTTCTCTTCTTAAGCCTGCCCTCGAGAACAGCACGATTAGCTTGGTTTATGGGGGCTGGAATTGTCTTGCAAGAAAAGATTACATGATCATCGGTTATGAACTCAAAAGGAAGCTGATTGGTGGTCATCCTGCTAAGAACAGAACCGGGCTCACCCTGACTACCAGTACAAACAATAAGATAGTTAGACCTACCCTCACGCTCAATCTCCTTCAACTTCTTCTTGACCTTATTAGCATAACCAACTACCTGAGCCTTCTGAAACTTAACAAGGTTCAGCTTCTCAGCAGCAAGTATGTACTTCATCATGCTACGGCCGAGAAAAACAACTTTTCTATCCAACTCAACACCGAAATCATAAATGCTTTTCAACCTGGCAATGTGCGAAGCGAAAGTTGTTGCGATAACAGCGTTGTTCTCGTTGCTAGTCCCTAGCATAACATCCTTGAGCATCTCCCTAGCTACTTTCTCAGAAGGAGTTTTACGCTCATCAGATGCATAAGTAGAATCAACAATCAAAGCCTTAACACCCTCATCACCAAGCTGCCTCAACCTCTTAATGTTAGGCTTCTTACCAACAACAGGGTGATTATCAAACTTAAAGTCGTTAGCATAAAGAATGATACCTTCCTTTGTGTGAACGGCAATCATAGCAGTCTGCGGCGTAGAATGGGTCATGTTAATCAACTCAATCCCAACGTTCTTAGAAACTCTCAAACTCGAATTTGGATTCAGAGGCTTAACCTCGTTCTTCATCATCAAATTATCTTCCTTAACCATGTTCCTCAAAACCTCAACGGTGTAAGGCGTGCCTATGATTGGACAATTATACTTATGAGCAAGGAAAGGGGTTGCACCTATGTGGTCAAGATGGCAATGACCCAGAGCTATGACCTTAACATCCTTCCTCCAGGAATCAATAATCTTGTCGTTGGGGATGGCACCGATCTTGATAAGACTTTCAGAAGTGGTTGTCTTACGATCACCACCCTCCTCCTCAAAGTCGATCAACTTCGGAAGAAAAAAGCCCATATCGATAACAACTGCGTCGTTGTCAACCTTAACGACGGTCATGTTTTTGCCGACTTCAGCATAACCGCCAACAGTGCAAATATCCATGAAAAATAAAAACAGAAAGCTAGTTTAAAAAACTTTGGATTCACTCAAAAATAACTTTATCACCAAGCTTAACGCCTTTCAAAAAACCTTTAGGAAGCTCAACAACAAACCTGGCAGGCATTCTAGGTTTAATGGGAAGAGCGAAAGGCTTGACATTTGTTTTAAAATCAACAACCTTCTTATCAGAATCAAGCCACAAAACATCTATGGGAAAGAAAACAAAAAACATGTCAATAGCACAACCACTAACACTTTCAGAAGAGGATACTAAAACAATAGGCTTCGGCTTTAAAGAGTATCTCAAACCCAAAGCCCTCAAAAAAGGGTTACGATAAAAAACAACACCGTCTGCCAAAACCCTACCCCTGTGAACAAGCTTCATAACAAAACAAATAAGAAGTTAGTATAAAAAACTTTAGATGCTGCCAGAGATATGACCGGTGATTGTGACCTTCTTAACATCATAAGTGCCTGACCAAGCAGAATCCTTACCCTGCCTGACCTCATCAAAATGGACAACGTCAACAACCATTTCCGAATCAGCAAAATTACTTGTCAAAGTTTCGCCCTTGAAACTGCAGGGTATGTAGAAAGACTTGGGTGACTGCCTAACACCGTCATCTATGTCCCACTGATCATTTGTGTAAGAACAGCCTAGTTTAGGGAGATCAATCTTCGTAACAACTGCAGCTCCAAACTTCTTAAACTTGAGGTCAAACATGATAAAGCCGCCTGTAACCGGATCATCCTTTATGTTAATGTCGGTGCAATCAAAGTAAGTTCCGAGCTGACAAACATCTGGAATATTAACCTCCTGCTCCTCAGGAAACTTCTCAACCTCTTCACTATCACATACCTGGTTGCTGTTCTCGTCAAGACAACACTCACCAGCCTTAAACTCAAAATAAGGAGAACTGCAGATAATAGAACCATAGTCAACAATCGGGTATTCAGTAGTAGAACAACCAGCAACGAATACAAGAAACATGACAGCAATCAACCATTTCATAATTGAAAAGGTTATTTTAAATAATATATAATACTTTCGCTTACTTTTTCACTTTTACCTTTACAACTTCACTCTTAACAATCAAAGAATTGGGAATGTAAATAACGTCACCGTTATCAAGCCTCAACCTAGTCTCAGTAATATCAGTATGAATGACAACACCCTCTGAATTACTGACCTTAATCCGGTCACCCTTCCTGATAAAACCCTGCTGATGAATAAAAAAACCAGCAGTAACGTTAGGAATGAAATCCTTGAAAGCAAGGATAACAAAGGCTATCATGATAACAAGAATAACACCCAAGATTAAAGAAAAGACTATTGTCTTCAAACCGAGCTGGCCAAGAGCAAAAATCAAAGCAATAAAATAGATTATGTAACGAACAAAAGAAGCAATCAACTCCTCCAAAGGAATCTTAACGTTCTGCTCCTTAAGAACCTTATTCAGCTCAAGCTCGTGAAGAAGCCTCTTAGCAAGCCTCCCAGCGATGTAACCAACAAGCAAGCCAGCCAAGACAATGGAAATGGCAGCGATTAGCTTAATAAGAAAGCCGCCCTCACTGAGGTTGAAAAAAGCCTTGATGCTTTCGAAGTCTACCATTAAAAAAGGATAAACAAAGTATGTTTAAAAATTTTGTGGAGAATGCAAGCCTCGCCCACCCCTACACAGGATCCTGCTTCTCACCTGAGTTTTAACAGGAGAGGCTTATGCTGAAAATGATACTGGCGAGTATAGCAAGAAATATTTAAAACTTTCTATGATTTAACAACCAAGAAGTAGTAGCCCTATTTTTTGATAAAATATTAAAAGAACAAAAAACAAGGGAATAAATAAAATGCCAGTAAACGCAACCCCAGAATACCAGGCAGCTGAAAGAAAATACAACGAAGCCAAAACTGTTCAGGAAAAGATAACAGCGCTAGAAGAGATGCTGCGAAAAGCGCCAAAACACAAGAGCGCTGAGAATTTAGTTGCGGACATAAAAAGGAAGCTAGCAAAGTACAGGGCACAGGTAGAAAAAGAGAAACAGACAGCAGGAAAAAAATTCCATATAGCTGTGAAGAAAGAAGGAGCAGCACAGGTAGTCCTGGTGGGATTAACAAACTCAGGCAAGTCATACCTCCTATCAAAACTTACAAATGCCAAGCCAGAGATTTCAGAGCACGAGTTCACCACAAAGATGCCAGAAATAGGAATCATGGAACACCAGGGGGTAAAAATACAACTGGTGGAAATACCGGCAATAACAGAAGACTTCATCAACAAAGAAAAAGGGCCAACGTTCTTCAGCATAATAAGGAATTCTGACTTGATAGTTTTTGTCCTCAAAGAAGAGAGCGACATGAAACTGCTGAAAGAAGAATTCGATAAAGCAGGCATAAAGATAGACAAGGAAAGACCAAAGGTAAAAGTCAAAAAAGAGGGAAGCGGAGGAATAAACTTAGTGGGGAAACTGAAAGGGAATGTAGAAGACGCAACAAGGATATGCAGGGATTACGGGATAATGAATGCGGTTATAGAGATAGAAGGAGAAATAACTTTAGAAGACTTAGAAGAAGTTGTGAATGAAAGAACAGCGTTCATGAAAAGCTTAAAGGCAACGAGCAGGGACAGAATAGAAGACGTAAAATGGAAGATATGGAAGAATCTTGACTTGATGAAGGTTTACACAAAACAGCCTGGGAAAGAAAAGGACTGGCCGCCAGTTGCATTAAAAAAAGGAGCAACGGTAAGGCATTTGGCAGAGCATATCCATAAAGACTTCATAAAAAAATTCAGGTTCGCAAGGGTATGGGGATTCTCAAAATATCCTGGACAGCAACTAGGGTTGGATTACGAACTTCACGACGAGGATGTTGTTGAGTTCCATATAAAATAAAAAAAGAAAATTTCCTCTATAAACAAAACCCTTTGTCTTTAGATATCTTTTTGAGAGATAGTTAGGTTTGATAAAATAAAGTTACAAGAAATAACAAGCATTTTTAGGACCTTAAAAGAAAACGAGTTTATGGAGAAAAAGCTGTAAGAGAAGTTCATAAATCAGTTTCAAAATTTGATTATGGTACTCTTATATTATATCGTCAATAAGACTGAGAAAGAAGTTATCAATGAAATTCTTTCTTATTTACCAAAAATAGTGTGATCTTAGTCTAGAGGAAGATTTCTAACTTAGTAGTAACAACAAAGCAAAGATTTAAAAAGGGTGAGGGCTATGGTTATCTATGGACAAGGTGGACCTAGAAATTCAGTCTAAGAAGTATAAGATCGTTTATGATAGAGAGAAGCATTTTAAAAATGTTGCAAATTACCTTACAATACCTTTCAAAAATCATTTTATAGTTGAGACATGGGGTGTTAACCCTCAGATTATTTCTCAGGCTCCTCAAATAAGAGACATGATGGATAGGCTTGTTGAACAATTGGGTTTGCATAAAATCAGTGAATTCACCCATCAATTTGTCCCTCATGGAGTTACTAGGTTCACAATTTTAGAAGAATCACATCTAGCAATACACACCTGGCCCGAGTTAAAATACGCTCATATCAACCTAGTCACATGTTCAAAACGCACTGATTTTTCTAAGCTAGACAAGATTGTTGAGGATTTGTTTAGGCCAGAGTACTATGAGATCTGTGAATTAATCTATTGAAAATCTAAAATGGAAACCGATTTTATGAACGAAATATATGAGAATAGACCTGCTGCATTGAAGGGTCTTGATCAGGTTCATATGGGGCCTGATTCTGTAGTAAGAACTTGTAATAAACTGGGGGGATATATTGGTGGAAAAGATCTTCTTTTTATTGGAGATGATGATCTTATGAGTGTGACTATGTTCAGATTATGCAATCCCAGATTAGCCACTGTCTTGGATATTGATAAAAGAATCCTTGGTCACATAGAAGGACTGGCTAGAAAATACAACTTTAACATTCAAACAAAGAGTTATGATGTTTTAGGAGATTTGCCTATTGGTTTAGTTGGATCTGCAGACTTCTTCTATACAAATCCTCCCTATGGATCAAAAAATCAAGGGGATAGTTGTAAGGCATTCATACTTAGGGGAATAGAAGGCATTAAAATAGGATGTCATGGAGCGTTTATTATGGGTTCTGGCAATCAGCATGGATGGGCTAGAAAAGTTGAGGAGAGGACGTTAAGATTCACAGCTGAAAGCGGATGTAGTTTAATTGAGACCTTTGCTGAGTTTCAAAGCTATCACGCAAATCCCATAAAAAGTTCAATGTTTTTAATAAGAAAAGATTCAGAAGTTAAACCAAATAAAAAATTTTTGGAGGGGATTGTACTTTATTAAAATGAAAATCAAATTTGTAACATTAAACACTGGAAAATTTGAATGGGCTCAGAGAAGACTTCAGTCTTCTGGCATTGAGCTTCTCCAGGAAAAGCTCGAATTAGACGAATCCCAGCATGTTAATGTGGAAGAGGTGGCTAGGAAAAAGGCGGAGAGCATAAAAATGAAAGTGGAAGGGCCCTTTATTGTTGAAGATAGTGGATTTTGTATTGAGACTTTGAACAATTTTCCAGCAACCCATATTAAGTTTGCGCTCAGTACAATCGGCATTGAGGGAATATTAAAGCTGATGAGCGGAGAGAAGAATCGAAAAGTTAATTTTAAGTCTGCTTTGGTCTATCACAACTCTGGAAAGGAGAACATTTTTGTTTGTGATGATGTGGGAACTTTGTCTGAAGTTTCAAGAGGTGAGAATTTAAGGGGATTTAACGAGCTGTTTAAGATTTTTATTCCAACTGGCTTTAATAAAACCCTTGCAGAGATGTCAGATGAGGAGTTTGCAGCCTATGAGAAAGGAGTAGAAAAGGATGATCATTATGTTAAATTTGCCAGATGGTTTAACGAGAATAAAAATGAAATCTAAAAATAAAATAATTCAGATTATTGGTGTTCCGGGTAGTGGTAAGGACAGACTTACTGAAGCGTTAGCTGGAGAGGTTAAAACAAACTATATGAATTTTAGTAGTATTATGGCAGATTGTGCTCGCCAGTTGAGTATCAATTTGGAATCTCAAGATTTTGAGAGCCTTGATAGAAAGACCAGAGATAAAATAGTGGCTGATAGCCTTGATTTTGTTATAAAAAATCAGCCAATTATAATTAACACCCACACAGTCTATAGGAATAAACACGGATTGCTTGAGATAAACTACGCCAGTGAATTTGTGCTTAATCCTTTGGCCTATATACATCTTTTTTCACCTCCTGAACATATAGTTGAAAGAATAAGGAAAGACAATCAATCTGAAAGAAGAACTAGAAACTATCACACTCATGAGATTAGTTTAATGCAAGATTTATCTGTTTATTCAACCAAAAGAATTGCAGAGCTTATTGGTTCGAAATTTTTTTTACTACGAAATTATGACGGGGAGATTTCTGAGACTGTTAGGGCTGGAAGAGGCATAATCGAAAGTTTGTTGTAAGATGGAAGTCTATTTAATAAAGGTAGAAAGCAAAAAATTCAGCAAAAGATTATATCCTGAAACATTTGGAGATCTGACACTTAATTTACTTGGAGCAATAGTAAAAAGGGCAGGACATGAACCCCTATTAGCAAAACCTAGTGTTTTAGGAAGAGACCCACTTAGACTGGATAGTACACTCGAAAATTTGATCTCTGATGATCCTGGTAAGGTTATCTGCTTTTCTACTAATGCGGGTAATATACGCGATTCAGTTGAACTCGCTAGGCAAATTTCTCAGAGAACAAACTATAACAAGATCATTTTTGGAGGTCCTACTTTTGATCAACTTTCCTCTAGAATTCTTATGGAAGATTATCCATTCATAGACTATACTGTACCCGGTCATGGAGAAAAAACTCTCCCAAGATTACTCTCAACAGCAGTTTCTGGAGAAACTCCTACAGATGTTAAAGGATTATTTTATCGAGTGAACGGGGCCATTGTAAGCAGTCCTGGAATAGAACTACTGTCTGATACGGAGTTAGATAATAGTCCATTTCCGTTAATGACCGGGTTGAAAAATGTTCCTTACAAAGACAGACAACACATAAAGGTTCTCATCAGAACGAGTACTGGATGTAATGGTTTCTGTACTTTTTGCTATTTACCTGTTAAAAAATGGTCGAAAATGTCTGCGGAAAAGGTAGGAGAGCTATTTGATCATTATACAAAAGAGGGGTTTAGAAAATTTATAATCATTGATGATAACTTTATAGGAAAAGACAGTGAGAGAGCAAGGGAGATTGCTTTGAGATTGAGAGCAACAAAAGAGAGCTATCCTGATTTTGCATTTGAATTTGATGCAAGAGCAGACAGTTTTGGTTCGTATGTGGATAATCAATTTGATGATGGGTTGATTGATGAATTAAAAAAATCAGGTTTAGAGAAAATTTTTGTAGGAATAGAAAGTGGCAATAACGATGATCTTAGACTTTTTAGAAAGTCTATAAAATCTATTGACGCTCTGAAGCAAAATGTCTACTTTTTGGAGAAAATAAAACCTCATTATCTAGAGATAATCCCGGGTTTTGTTATGTTAAATGATAATTCAACCTTTAGCCAGGTTCGTGAGAATATAGATTTTGTAGGGAGTTATCTCCCCGGTCAGATCTCTCCAGAGATCTATTGCTATGCTCTTTCCTACTATCCGGGCGCAGAATTAACAAGGAAAAAGTTTAGTGAACTAGTTGCGAAAGGAGAAACCGCGAAGGCTAGAAAGTTGGTTTATGGAAATTATGAGATTGAATATAAAGATTCTAGAATCAGAGATTTTTCAGTTTTGTTGGATCAGGTTAAAAAAAGGTTTTCGTCTCTTGATGAGCAGCTACCTGATGATGAAGCGAGTTTAAATAGAATTAAAAAGGCTGGTAATGAATCTTTGGGTGCGGTTCATACAAAATTCTTTAGGGAGTATGCAAATATGGCAGAAACTGGAAGATTCTACTTTACAGATTCAATTATAGAATCACACTATTACTCTGTAGAGAGAATTGTTAAGAGTTCTTTGTCTGATTAGAACTCGGCTTGGGGTTTGGATTCGGACCAATATTTCAAAAGGCAGGTGGAGGAAATTATATTTAATTTTTGGCTCCAGGGATAATTGCAATGAGTATCCTATTTACAGCAATGTTCAATGGAATAGAAATTATTTGGGACAGGCAATTTGGATTTTTGCTGAATACATTAGTTAAACGCTCCCCAAAATAAATTTGGTTAGGTTTATTCACCTAAAAGATAATCTTCTCCCTGCATACATGATCATTATTTCCTTTTTCTATAATTTCTTTTAAAGACCTAATAACTCTCAGGGGCTCTCCAACTAGAATTGGAAATTTTCATCTAGAGTCAGATTCATAGCAATGATTAGGAATGACTTGTCTATAATTATGCGCAAATCTTATTTCATTAACAGAATTAAGAGCTTACTTGGTATGGCTAAGATAGTTGATACAAGCAAGTTTAAACTAGAGAATGAAGATAGATTGATGATATTCCATAAAGTTGAAGTTCAAGATTCTGACAGACAAAACTATTTAGATAGGGTAATGCATATTATTAAACCTGCATTTTATACTCACCTATGTAAAGATGGAGAACTGTATGTTGTTTTCAGAGGGGCAATGTTTAATTTCAGAAAAGAAGATCCTGACTTAAACAGAGCTAGAGACTATGGAAAATCAATTGGAATAATTCTAGAGCAGATGCCATTTGAGCATTTAGTAGATCATCCATTTGATTAACCATCAAATGCTATAATCTAGTTCTTCAACATGTTCACCTTCGGGGGTACTTAACCCCCCATTTTTGCAGAGTTTAACTTTATTTAATTTTAACTACCAACTTTAAACTTCAAAAGTCCTGACACTACAACAATAGGACCACCAAAAGCTTTATAAACAACCTGCTTCTCCTAACCTTTACTATGAAAAAAGATATCTAGAGCATCTTTTCGATTAACTTCTGATTTACTTTCTTGATGCTTAAAAACACACAACAAAAATCAATATGCCCGACGGTGATTGGGCATATAACAGGAATGAATACTTGAAAAAAATGTTCAAGTACGATGTATGAGCAAAGTGAGATGTTAAGTCCCCAAAAGACTTTAACTGTCTTGCAATAGTAATTCCCGTTGATCCTGCGGGAGACTGCTGCTAGTGGGATTCGATAAGCCATGCAAGTCGGAGGGCTCCGCAAGGAGCACAGGCGTAATGCTCAGTAACACGTCGATAATCTAACTTACGGTCTGGGATAACCTTGAGAAATTGAGGCTAACACCTGATAGTGGATTGGTGCTGGAATGCTCTTTCCATGAAAAGCAATGCCGTAAGGTGAGTCGGCGGCTGATTAGGCTGTTGGTGAGGTAAAGGCTCACCAAACCTGAGATCAGTAGGGGGAATGAGAGTTCACGCCCCGAGAAGGGCACTGAGATAAGGGCCCTAGCCCTAAGGGGTGCAGCAGGCTAGAATCCTTTACAATGCGCGCAAGCGTGATAAGGGAATCCCACGTGCTTAGTTTTTAACTAGGCTTTTGCCAAGCATAAATACCTTGGCGAATAAGGGATGGGTAAGACCGGTGCCAGCCGCCGCGGTAACACCGGCGTCCCGAGTGGTGGTCACATTTATTGGGTCTAAAGCGTCTGTAGCCGACTCAACAAGTCTTTCGTGAAATTGATAGGCTTAACCTATCAGCGCGCGAAAGAAACTGTTGGGTTAGGGACTGGGAGGGGTCAAGGGAACTCCTTGGGAAGCGGTAAAATGTTTTAATCCTTGGAGGACCACCTATGGCGTAGGCACTTGACCAGAACAGATCCGACGGTGAGAGACGAAAGCGGGGGGAGCGATCAGGATTAGATACCCTAGTAGTCCCCGCTGTAAACGCTGCGAGCTATGTGTTGCATGCTCTTCGTGAACATGCAGTGCCGGAGCGAAGGCGTTAAGCTCGCCACCTGGGAAGTACGGCCGCAAGACTGAAACTTAAAGGAATTGGCGGGGGCGC
>CAYSAF010000002.1:0-87105 GCA_964428965.1 Candidatus Woesearchaeota archaeon | reverse complement strand
GATAAGAAGCTTGAAAAGCTAGGTGATGATGCCCTTGAAGTTGTTTCTAAGGTTCGTCACTTTAAGTCTTCTCAGGGTAAGTCTTTGAAGACTCCTGTTAAAGTTACTGTTCCTTCTTCTCTTAAGCCTTTGGAGGCTGACTTGAAAGCTGTTTTGAGCGCTTCTGAACTCAAGTTTGGAAAAGAATTTAAAGCCTCTTTCTGACCTATTAATCGGTTAAAATGAACCTTAAACAAAAACTTCAGTTTAAGAAGTTTATACGGGAGCTTGAAGCAGTTCGAGGTAGGCACACCGAGCTCGTTTCGGTTTACATACCAACAGGCTATGACATGATTAAGATAATCCAGCATCTCCAGCAGGAACAAGGGACAGCTTCCAACATAAAAGATGCGAGAACAAGGAATAACGTTATCGATTCCTTGGAAAAGATGGTTAGGCATTTGAGGTTGTTCAAGAAAACTCCCCCTAACGGCCTGGCTGTTTTTGCCGGCAACAACTCTCCTGTTGACAATAAGATTACTATCAATGTTTGGTCTATCGAGCCACCAGAGCCTTTGAACTTCAGGCTTTATCGCTGTGAGCAGACCTTCATGTTAGACCCGCTTAAACAGATGATGGAGCATAAGGTTGTTTATGGTTTGATTGTTTTGGATAAGAGAGAAGCTAACCTCGGTTTGTTGAAAGGTTTTGCTGTTGAGGAATTGGTTTCAATGACTTCTGGCGTGCCGGGGAAAACCAAAGCTGGGGGGCAATCGGCTCAACGCTTCGCTCGCATCCGTGAAGAAATGACAAAAGAGTTCTTCAAAAGAATTGCTGACGCTGCCAATAAGCAGTTCCTGGATTTGAAGGAGTTGAAAGGTATAATTATCGGCGGCCCTTCCCCCACCAAGGATGATTTTTTTGACTCCGGCTACTTGAACAACGAGTTGAAGAGGAAGGTTCTAGGCCTTAAAGATTTGAGTTACACAGGTGAGTTCGGTTTGCACGAGCTTGTTGATAAGAGCGCTGACCTGTTGAAGGAGGAGGAAGTAACAGAGGAGAAGGCAGCAGTAAATAAGCTGTTGGAGATGCTGAGGAAAGATCCCGACAAGGTTGCTTACGGCAAGAAGGAAGTTAAGAATGCATTGGAGGCTGGTGCTGTGGAAAAGCTTTTATTGTCAGAATCACTCCCTGAGGAAGAGGTTGAGGAATTTCAGGACCTTGCAGACTTTCACGGCTCCGAGATACAAATTATATCTGTTGATACCCGTGAGGGTGTTCAGCTTCGGGACCTTGGCGGAATAGCTGCCATTTTGAGGTATGCTCTGAGGTGATTTTGTTCGTGGAAGATTACAAAAACCGGGTTGAGGCAATACTTTTTACTACTGGTCGTTTTATGGATCTGCAGGAGATAGCCACGCTCTGCAGCATAGGTTCTGTCGGCTTGGTTAAGGATGTTCTTGATTCTTTGAAAAATGATTATGAGAGTAAGGGCAGCGCTTTGATGCTTGTCGAGGATAGCGGTAAGTGGAAGCTCAACATAAGGAAGGAGTACAACTACCTGACTGCTAAGCTTCTCGATACTGCTGAAATGGACAAGCCTACGCAGGAGACCCTTGCTTTGGTGGCGTACAAGAATCCTGCTATTCAGTCTGAAATAGTTAAGATGCGTGGCAACACCGCTTACGACCACATAAAGTTTTTGGTTGACAACGATTTTGTTACATCTGAGAAGCATGGCAGGACACGCTTGTTGAAATTGGCTCCTAAGTTTTTTGATTATTTTGACGTTGTTGAGGACCAGCTTAGGTCAAAGTTAGATTCCTTGAGGCCTAAAGCTGCTGAGCAAACTAGTCTTACAGACTCTTCTAAACCTGAACAAGAGGGTGATAAGCCTGATGGCAGCGAAGCTGTACAAGTATAGGTACGAGGTCCTGCTTTTCGTTGTTTTTTTGTTCGCTTTAGCTTTCCGTCTCTATTTTGTTTTTCAAACTCCTTATTTCAGCGACGATACTGCTTACCTCACTTTGAGGGAGGTTGATCATATCAAGAGTACAGGTTTGCCTATGTTCTACGATGATTTGAGTTACGGCGGCAAGCCCTCTATTCATCTGCCGCTCTATCCCTACATAATGGCCTTGTTCAGCTTTGTTCCATACGGGTTGAAGGTAGTTCCAGCGATCTTCATTTCTTCTCTCGTGTTCATAGTTTATCTTCTGGCTCTCAAGTTTACGAACGATAAGTTTACCGCACTGGTTGCTGCTCTCATGTCTTCCTTTATCCCTGTTCTTGTTTCTTCGACTTTGAATAACATCTCAATCTTTTCTCTTGTTATTCCATTGGTTGCGTTGATGTTTTACAGCTTCGTCAACATCAGGAGTAAGCCCTACTTCTATCTGTTTCTTGTTTTGAGTTTTGTTGTTCCGTTGCTGCATCCCATTGCTGTTTTCGTTGCGCTTTCTTTCATAATCTTCTATGTTTTAGTCCTTGCTGAGAACCTCGAGCTTAACCATCTGAGTAAGGAAGCGCTTGTTTTTTCTGTTTTTTTGGCTTTGATAGTTGAGTTCTTGTTTTTTAAGAGGGCTTTCCTCTCCCTCGGTTTTAGGTTTATGTGGCAGAACACCCCCTCTGATATGTTGGCCAGCTACTTTAAAGATTTAAACCTTATCGAAGTTATCTTGCAGTTGGGTGTTGTTCCACTAGTTTTTGGCATACTAGGTTTTATAATAGGTTTTTTCAGGGAGAAGAATATCGGTTTTTTCCTTTCTCTATCCGCAGCTTTTTCTGCGCTTATCTTGCTTTCTTTTAAGTTTGTTAATTTTTCTGTTGGCTTGATGTTTTTGGGCTTCACTCTTGTTGTTGCTTCTTCGCTTATCATTTTGAGGTTTTTTGAGTACTTGAAGATTACCAAGTTTTCAAGGTTTGATAATGTATTCAAAATACTGCTTGTTTTGCTTGTTCTCTTTACTCTGACTTTCCCCTCTTTCATAAATGCTCAGCAGGTTATAAGTAACACGCTTACGAAAGACGAATACCTTGTTTTGCAGTCGGTTAAGGACGGTGCCGAGAATGATGCAACAGTACTTTCGTTGTTCTCCGAGGGTCATTACATCACCTCAATTTGTGAAAGGAAGGATGTCATGGATTCTGACTTTTTGGGTGCTCCTTTCGTTAACACGCGGTACAGTGATGTTCAGGAGATTTACACCTCTGTTTCAGAGGTTAAGGCTTTACAGCTCTTGGAGAAGTATGATATCGATTACATTTATTTCTCACCTAGGGCTAAAAAGTTTTATAACGTTCAAAATTTGAGTTACGTTGAAGATGAAAAATGTTTTGTCGAGTATAGAAAAGCTGGAGAGGTATCCCTCTACAAGGTTCGCTGTTAGGGCGCTGCTTGTGATTATTTGTGCCTTGACTTTGGTCCTGCCTGTTTTTCTTAGGCCAAGGTTTAACCTTCTTTACGGTTTTGAGGCTTACTTTCATCTCGGTCACGGCAGTGTAAGCTACATACTTTCTTTCTTTTCTTATGTTTTTAGGCTTGACGTTTTTCTTGTTGCTAAAGTGCTGCCTATCTTGCTGGGTGTTTTTTCCCTGCTGCTTTTTTTCTCCATACTGAAGAATCTCGGCTTCAGGTACTGGATTGTCATACTTTCTTCCCTGCTGCTTATTTTTTCCCCAAGTTTTGTTTTTCTTTTCAGCACCCTTACAGATTTTGGTTTTGTTGCCTTCCTGCTTTTGTTTGCTTTTTATCTCTTGTTGAATAAGAAAAATATTCCGGCTCTTGCGATGTTTTATCTGGTAGCCTTTTTCGGCTTGTTCAATCTCGTTCTTGCTTTGTTCCTTCTCTTGTTTTATTCTTTTAAAGTCAAGAGGTTCAGGTTGTTCCTCTACGCCCTACCTTCCCTTATTATTCTGCTGTTTTTCCCTGCCGAGAATCTCTTCTCTTTCGGCAGCTTTGTTTCAGATTTTGGGGGTCCTTTTGGTTTGGGCGTTTTCTTGATGATTTTATCTTTTTTCGGTTTGAAGTTCTTCTGGAAGGATAAATATGTTTACCTTTACCTTTACTTGTCTATGATTCTCTTGATTGTTTTTTCTTTTTTCAACCTCAGGGCCCTGTCTTATCTTAACTTCATACTCGTTTTGCTTTCTGCTCTTGGTTTGGAGGTTCTTTTTGAGCGTCATTGGAGGAGTAAGTCAATAAAGTATTTGACTCTGTTAATAATGATTCTTGGTTTGTTTATCTCTAGCTTTTCTTACATGAGCTGGGTAATTAACGGACTTCCCAACAGGGATGTGGTCGATGGTTTGTACGCTCTGAGAGATCTTCCTGAAGGGGCTGTTTTCTCCCACGTTTCAAGGGAGTACTGGATTGACTTTGCCAAAAAGCCTTTCGTTGCAAATAATGCTCTGCTATACACAAGGGATATAGAAAGGGCAACTAACTTGATAAAGTCTGGAGGCATTTCTTACGTCTGGGTTGATGAGGATATGAGGTCTAGGGTATGGGTTGAGGAGGATCAGGATTTATTATTCCTACTTAAATACAGCGAAAGTTTCGAGCTTGTTTATTCGAATGATTACGTTGGAATTTGGAAGTTTAACAAGAGACCTTTGGAAGAATCTGGGATTTTTTAGTTTTTGATTATGGGAAGTGCATTCGCTTGAATGATAACTATTCGTTATCAAAAATTATTTAAACTTTTACAGTCTTTTAGCGGCTATGCCAACCTGTGATATGTGCGGAAGGGAGGGACCTACAGTCAAAGCGATTGTTGACGGTTCTATGATGGATGTTTGCAGTAGGTGTTCTAAGTTTGGTAATGTTATCGAGATAGCTCCCAAGTTTGAGGTTAAAGAGCAGCCTAAGCAGAGGCAAGTAATTCCCGTTAGGAAACCTGAGCCTCAACCCCTGCTAATTGTTGTGCAGGATTATGCTGCTAGGGTTAGGTCTGCTCGTGAGAAGATGCTTTACAACCAGGAAGAGTTGGCCAAGGCTGTTGCTGAGAAGGTTTCAGTTATCCAAAAGATTGAATCTTCACAGTTGGAGCCTCCTGTTAACGTTGCTAGGAAGCTTGAGCTTTTCCTTAAGATTAAGTTATTGGAAGAGATTAAGAAGGATGATTCTAAGCCTAAGAGGCTTGATTTTAAGGATAATACCTTAACCATAGGGGATTTGATAAGGTTCAGGAAGTTTTGATTATGAAAAAGAAAGACCTTGCCATTCTGCTTTCTAAGTTTAAGCTTTTTGACAAGCCTTCTTCTTCTCTTGAGCAGTATACTACCGATGCCGAGATGGCTGCCGATGCCTTGTGGTTTATTCACATGAATGACGGTTTTAAGGGCAGGTTGGTTGCTGACTTTGGTTGCGGTAACGGCATTATTGGTTTGGGTGCTCTTGCCTTGAATGCCAAAAAGGTTTTTTTTGTTGACGTTGATAAGAATGCCATAACCCTGGCAAAGCAGAACCTTAAGTTGTTAGAGAACGGGCTTGGAAAAAAGTTCAAAGCTGTTTTTGTTAACAAGGATGTTGGTCTTTTTTCTGATAAGGTTGACATCGTTGTTCAGAACCCTCCTTTTGGGATTCAGAAACCTCATGCTGACCGCTTGTTTTTGTCGAAGGCTATTAGTGTTTCGCCTCTTATTTACAGTTTTCACAAGCTGGAGTCTGATTCTTTCATAGCAAAATTTTCTAGCGACAACAGTTTTATTGCCAAGCGTTGTTTGGTTTTTGATTTCCCTATAAGGATGACCATGCCTTTTCATAGGAAGAGGTTTCACAAGTTTAAGGTTGGTTTTTGGAGAATAAGTTCAGCATAGCTCTTGTATCGTTTTGTCTATTACGCTTAGCCCCTTCTTGTTGTCTTTCTGTTTGTACCTTTTCAGGTTGTTGTGGTAATGCTCAAGGTTGTTTATGAATTCTGACAGGTTTTCTTCTGTAATCTCTTCGATGAATTTTCCGTAACCTTCCCTGTTTAGGTATACTGCGTTACATACCTGTTCGAATTGCTTCTTTACTGGCACGCTTAGAACCGGTTTGTTTAGGAACAGCGCTTCTGACATCATCGTAAAGCCCCCGTTTGTTATGGCTGCCTTGCTTGTTGCCAGGTCTTTTATGAATCCCTTCTCGTCGAATCCCTTGAAGGTTAGGTTTTGGTCTTTTTTGTATATCCCAAAACCGTATACTATGAATTTTTCTTTCTTGAATTTTTTCAGTATGTCAAACATCGCTGTGTAGCTTTTTGATGTTTGGTAAATGAGTATGTGTTTTCCCTTTTTTGGTTTCATTTTTATCACGTCTTCTCTTATTAAGGCTGGTATCAGTTTTGTTTTTTTGTTCTTTATTTTTGGGTAGAAGAACGTGTTTACTATGAACCTGTCCACATTCTTTTTGGGTACTATGAACCTGTTGCATATCTTTGCCATTATGTAATCGCTCATGAATTTTTTTGGGAATTTTATTTCGCAGTTTGTGTATATGTGCTGGTTGTCTATGCTTATCAGCGGTGTGCCTTTCTTGTTTTTTCCCTCCACTATTTTTGATAGGTATGCCACGCTTGGTTCGTAGTCTGTTATTATTATGTCAGGTTTTTCTTTTTTTATTATGCTGTGCACTGTTCTTAGTGCTTGTTTTCCACTTCCGGGGTATTTTATGTTCCTCCATATGGTTTTGAGTGTTTTCATGGTGTTTTCTTCGTAGTACATAGTGAATCCCGGTATCTGCGTTACTTTTGGGAATGTTTTTGCTAGAAATTCGTATGCCCTGTGGCTCGCAACGATGTGAACGTCGTGTTTCTTGTCTAGCAGGTGTTTTATCACCACTTTTGACCTGGTTGCGTGGCCCATGCCCTCGCCGCAGACACCGTAAAGTATTCTAACCATGATTTAAAAATATTTTTTTATGATTTAAAACTTTCTGTTTTTAAGGAACTTTGTTTAACACTGATTTCTGTTAAGAAATTCTCTGTAGACAGTTCCATAATTCTTAAGACATAGTACTAATCAAAATATCTGTATCCATATATCCTATGTATGTTTTGTCATTGATTACTAATGATGGTACTTGGGTTATATTATAATTCAATTTTAATGCCCTTATTGCTGATATGTTAAGGTTTGTATCAAAGGAATAAACATAAACGTCTGGCAAGGCTTTTCTTATATAACTTAGCACAAATCCCTGTTGTTCGCAGTCTCCGCAGTCCTCCTCATTAGAGTAAAAAAACAGTATTGGTTTTGTGTTTATCTTACATTCCTTTGAGGCCTTTTTCAGAAACAACCACTGTCTTGCTTCCAGAATAGAATAATATTTTTTCAAGTCAAGGACTTCTTTGTTGTTTTTCCCTAACCTCTCTTCCATTGTTGTTAATTTATTTCCCAATTCAAAAAGTTCATTGGTCATAGGTTCAAAATTTAATGCCTGACAGGGATTTTCAGAGAGAATGCTGTACTGTACATCCGCATCCATGACATCTATTCTTGCATCATTGTATATTGAGTTTAATCTGCTCAGTTTAGCTTCACTGAAATAATTATTGACTAATATTATTAACAAAAATATGAAAGCCGCTAGAAAAAATGCAGTTAAAAACCTGATTTTTGGAATGTTTCTCTGATCCATTTTAATCTTTCTTCCATGACGTGCCAGACCATCTTATGGTTTTCCCACTAATTTTAAATAAAAATGAAGTAAACCACCAAATGGCAAAAAGTGGAGCGTAAAATATTGTTGATAGAATAAATGGCAATACTACCCTCCTTTTGTCATCAGATATTTTTCTTGCTATACAAATTTCCAATATAACTACTGCTAATGTAACGAGCGTTATGATAGTTATCATGTTTGGTAGTAGGTAGAACGTATCAACTTTGAATGTTATGGTTTTAAAGAAATCAAAGTTTATTGACCATAAATTGAAAAGAGCTTTATAAACACTATCTACTAATTTACTCATCATGTAAGCTACAAAAACTATATTAAATCCTGCGAATATAAAAGCACTTGGCATAAAAAATAGCCCTAAATTACCATATTTTTTGCTAAATAATCGTCTATACCTCAATGTGTTATTTATGAATCCTAAGTACCATCTGACTCTTTGTTTGAACAAAGGCTTGAATTTTGATGGGCCTACTGTGTATGAATATGCATCATGTGAATTCTCTATTATGAAGTTATTAGCTTGGATCCTCAATGCAACTTCGATATCTTCCGTTAGATTGTTTTCGTCATAACCCCCGTATTTTTTGAAAAATGACTTTCTGTAAGCGCTAAAAGGACCTGGGGTTACATTAATGCAACCAAGGAATGCAGACATCTTTCTCAAGAATAGGCCAAACAAATATTCAATAAATTGTATTTTCTGTAATATAGTTTTTGGCTTCCAAATTTTCATCGAAGGGGTTACAGCCATACAACGTTCATCTCCGAAATAGCCTATCATGTTGATTAATGCATCCTTATCAACAAAGGAGTCTGCATCCAATGAAACTATTATCTCACCTTTTGCATTTGCTATACCTAAATTTAAGGCGCTTCCCTTTCCACCATTCTTTTTGTGTAGCACACTTACATTGTCTGAAGCAAACATTTTCATCTCATTTAAAGTGTTGTCAGTAGACCCATCATCAACCAATATTATTTCAATCAATTCCTTTGGATAATTTAAATTTAACAAAGACTCTACACTTCTTTTGATTCTACCTTCTTCATTAAAGGCGGGTACTATTATACTAACACTTAACAGTTTTTTTGGTTTTGGATTGGATATTTTTTCCTTATTTTCATAAAATGTTAGTAAATATACAGAACTACAAAATATACCAAAAAAAGCTGCTACATAAGTAAGTAGTATGAACAGGTCCATAATGATACTCTATTCAAAACCTTATTTAAATCTTTCTGGCTAAAACCCGCAGTTTCTAGGTTTTACTATTTTATTAAATATCGTAGCATGATTACTTTAGCAAGAAAGAACTTACGCGTTTCTTTCGAAATTAGGTTTAAAGAATAGAAAGGTTTAAAAACCGTTTTCTTTAAGGTTTATTGCATGGAAATTAAGGTTCTTGAGAAGAGTAAAAACTTCCTTAAGCTGGAAATTGTGGGTGAGGACCACACCTTTGTTAACGCTTTGAGGAAGGAATTATGGAACGATAAGGATGTTAAGATTTCTGGCTATGAGTTGTCTCACTCTCTGGTTAGCAAGCCAGTCCTGGTTGTTGAGACCTCTTCAAAGAATCCGAAGACCGCTCTCAACGAAGCTGTTAAGCGTTTGAAAGATTCTAACGATGAGATGCGCGAAAAATTCAAGAAGTTAAAGTAAGATGCTGCTTTCTGAAAAAGACGGTAAGAAGCTCGTGAGGGCTGCTCGTGATTCTGTAACGGCTCATTTTGAACATAAAAATTTCAGGCTTGAGGGTTTTCCTGATAAGCGTGGCGTTTTTGTAACCATCCATTCTTATCCCTCTCACGATCTTCGTGGCTGTATAGGTTTTCCAGAACCCTTTTTTTCTCTCAACGAAGGATTGCAGAGAGCTGCTCTTGCTGCAGCCTTCCAAGATCCGAGGTTTGCTCCCCTGAGTAAGGATGAGCTTGGAAAGGTTGTGTTTGAAGTTTCAGTCTTGACGAATCCAGAACTTGTTAAGGTCAGGAGTTGTGACGACTATCTTAAGAGGATAAAGGTTGGGGAGGATGGCTTGATTGTTGATGACGGTTCCAGCAGGGGTTTGCTTCTTCCTGTGGTTGCCTCTGAGTATAGCTGGAGTGCTGAGCAGTTTCTTCGGCACACCTGTTTGAAGGCTTACCTGCCTGAGGATTCCTGGAAGGATACGGAGAATTGCAAGGTGTATAAATTTCAGGCTCAGGTTTTTTCTGAGGAGAAGCCTGGTGTTGTTTAAGGGAAAGGCTTATATTTATTTGTGTAGGTGTATGTTATAGTTTATTTGGAACTGAAGAGCTAAATAAAATTACGAAGGATAGGGTAAGGTGTCAAAAATGAAGATAATACCCCCCAACAAAGATTATGTAAAAGAAATATCAAGATTGATGCTTACTGAATTAGAAAAACCAAATCCTTTATTTCCCCAAAAGATGATATTACAATTTAGGGAACATGCTAAAGAAGAGAACATCCTGAACGAGTTGGAAAATCCAAATTTGATAGCTTTTGTAGCAATACATAATGGAGTATTGGTAGGTTTCATTGTAGGATATAAAGAAGACTCGAAAACATCAATGATACAATACATTAATGGGGGTAACATTAAAAACAAAAAGCTTTTACTTAAAATTTTTATAGATGAATGCAAGAAAAAAGGTATTGTATCCATAAAAACAGATACATTCGAATTTATGGAAAACAATAAAGTCTTTAAAGAAGCGGGTTTTGTTCTAATAAAAAAAGAAAAGATAACTAACAACCTTAAAATGCTTTGGTATAAGCTTGACTTAAACCTTTCATAATAGAAGAAGCCGGGTGTTGTTTAAAGGAAAACCTTATATTAATATTGTCATGCTTATTCTTTTATGGAAGAATACGTTATTCCTGATGACATTAAGGTTGAAGAATCTGAGAAGAAGCGCAGCCCTTTGTGGTACATAGTTGCGGTTTTTTTAGTGCTCATCCTGGTTCTTTGGGTGGTCCCTTATTACGGTTTTAAGTCAGATCCAAAGCCTTCTAACGTTCCTTCTTTGTCTTCTGTTTTGGCAGATGCTCCTTCTGGTAATTATACCTTGAAGTTGCAGAGCATAGGTGATGTTAGGTCATTGTCAGTTTCCCCTTTCCTTAAGCATGTCTCTTCTAAGGTTGCCTCTTCCTGTTCTGAGGTTTCCGATGTTTGTTACAGCAAGGCTCTTTTCTATTTTGTTCGTGACAACATAGTTTACGTTCCAGACCCCAAGTATGATTACATAGAAAGCCCTGAGGCTGTCCTGCTTGACAGCAGTTCTGACTGTGATGGTCAGGCTGTTTTGCTTGCCATGCTTCTTAAGTCCGTCGGTATAACCCCAAGAATTGCTCTTACTAATGATCACTCTTATGTTCAGGTTTATCTTCCTGACGCAATTAAGTTTTACAAGTCTGAGGGTGATTGGGTTTTTGTTGACCCTACTTGCAAGAGCTGTAGTTTTGGTGAAGTTACTTTTTCAAGCGTTAAGAACGTTGTTTCCTATGTTTATGTTTAAAAAACCAAAACATTTATAACCTAAAGTTTTTAAGTTTGTTGAGATGAGTTTTGCTAAGACTGTTAGGAGAGTTTGGCACTTTCTCTGGGAAGAGGATTCCCTTCTTTCTTGGATTGTTAACATAATCCTTGCCTTTATTCTCGTCAAGTTCGTTATCTATCCTGGTCTCGGTTTGGTTCTCGGTACAAATTATCCTGTTGTTGCCGTTGTCTCAAGTAGCATGGAGCATGACGGCAGTTTCAATTCCTGGTGGTCTAATGCCTATTCTTGGTATGAGCAGAACGGTGTTCAGCTTTCCAATTTTGAAGGTTTTGATTTCCGTAACGGATTCGACAAGGGTGACATAATGCTTTTAGTAGGTACTAAACCAGAGGACTTGGACGTTGGTGAGATACTTGTTTACTCCACCAACACAAATGTTCCGCCAATCATCCACCGAGTTGTTAAGAAGGAAAAGGTTAATAACAAGTTATTTTTTACGACTAAGGGTGATAACTACAGGACCAACAGGGTTCCTGATCCCCAGCCTGTTTCAGAAGATACCGTTGTTGGCAGGGCTGTCTTCAGGATTCCGTTGCTTGGTTGGGTTAAGATTTGGTTTACCGATTTTATTAACGCCATAAAGGGAGGTTAACTATATGATGTTTTGTCCGAAGTGTAAGGCTATTATGGTGCCTAAAAAGAGCGGCAAGAAGGGTGCTGTCCTTGTCTGTAGCAACTGTGATTATAAGACCAAGGGTAAGGATTTAATTATCAAGGAGAAAGTAAACATCGACAAGAAGGATCAGATTGAGATAGTTGACAGGAAGATAGAGACACTGCCGAAGACTCGTGAAGAGTGTCCGAATTGTAGTAACATGGAGGCATATTTCTGGACTGTCCAGACCAGGGCTGGTGACGAGGCAGAAACAAGGTTCTTTGAGTGCACCAAGTGCAGGCACAGGTGGAGGGCTTACAACTGATGGTAGCCAGGCAGCCTTTTGTTGATAAGTACATCAAGGACCTGTCTGAAGCTGATACTTTTGTTTCCCTTTCTGGAGTTGTTGTTTCTAAGGCTGATGGCTCTTTCGTTCTTGATGACGGCTCTGGCGAGATAGTTGTTTTGCTCGAAGCAGATTCTTTGCCTGAGTACGTTCGTGTTTTTGGCAGGATTCTGCTTTACGAGGATGGTTTGCGTTTGCAGGCTGATTTTTTTCAGGATATTTCTAAAATCGATAAGCTTTTATATAAGAAAGTTAAAGACTTAATGAACAGGTGATTACATGAATAAAAGGGGTTGGGCTTACTCTTCTTCACGCAGCAAGATTTCTTTGTTTATCGGCGCTATTTGCATACTGATCGGAGTTTTGCCTTTGCTGAAATTTGTTAACATAGTTATCCCTGGTTTGGATACCATTGACTTGGGGGTTTATGATTTAATCGTAAAGGTGGCCCTTTTCATCGGAGGTATTTTCCTTCTTTATGACTCCTTTGCTATTCGCAGCATGATGACCGGCCGTGTTAAGGGGACTTCTGTCCTTGCAGGGTTCTTGCTTGCCGTTATAGGTGCTATCCCCCTCGCAATCCATCTTAAGCTGTTGAATTTCCTTCCTTTTATAGTTGCTCTCAACATACCCTCTGTTGTGTTGTACGGCCTTCTCGTTTTTTACGGAATTTATTTGATTGTTGATGCTTTCCTTGTTCGTAGTACGAGGATGTTTTAATTATTGTGTTTTACTACCAAAAACATTATATATCAGCTGGAGTTTGGTGATTTAGTATGAAGTTTGTGTTGGCAGAACCTAGGTTGTTAAAAGAGAGTGTTTCTATAATTTCCGATTTGGTTAACGAGGTTACTTTTAAGGCTGACGCTGATAAGATGGAGTTGATTGCTATGGATCCTGCCAACGTTGCTATGGTGATGTTTAAGATTGTGTCTTCTGCTTTTGTTGACTACAAGGTTGATAAGCCAGTTTCGTTTTCAGTTAACCTTGATAACCTAGATCAGATTCTTAAGAGGGTTAAGCCTAACGATACTTTGCATTTGGAGCTTGATTCTAAGAACAACAAGCTCAAGATTAACATAAGGGGTGAGAGCAACAAAACATTTAACCTTTCCTTGATTGACATCGATGAGTCTGAGCAGAAGATTCCTGACCTGAAGTTTAACGTCAAGGCTGAGATTCCTTCAGCTATGTTTAACGAGTATATCGAGGACATGGACATCGTTGCAGAGTCTGTTGCCCTGCTTGCCGAGCCTGACAAGCTCACTATAACCTCTGAGGGAAGGTTCAATGCTGCTAACGTGGAGATTCCGAGGGGAGAGGGTGCTGTTATAAATACGAATAAGAAGGAAAAAATCTTGGCTAAGTACAGCATAGAGTATTTGAAGAAGATTGTTAAGGGGGCTAAGCTTTCTGACACGGCTGTTATCCAGTTCAGCGAAGAATACCCATTAAGAGTTGACTACAAGGTTATGGATAAGCTTCTTCTTTCCTTCATTCTCGCTCCGAGGGTGGATTCTGACTAATACTACTCCTTACTGCCAAGATAAAGGTTGCTTATTCTGTGCCTTTTTTCCTGTTTTGTTAGTAATGGAGTTATATAAGTTAGTGGTTGTATTTAAACTTTGTTGACAAATGCCTTTTGACTTGTCCTGAAAATATTGTTGTTGTTTCATTACTTGGTAGATACTACACTTTGATAAATTTTAAATAGTAGTGTAGCTTGTAATAAAAATAGTAAAAAACACAATTAGGGTTACTCAGGTAATACAATTGGGCACGCATTTTGCCGAACATCACGAGGAGTTGGCTTATTTGCTAATTCTACGAGCACCCTTGTGGAAGGTAATATGCGAGATGTATATCTTTTCGTTGATGCGGTAGAAGGGGAGATAGCAAAGTTGTATCGTTCAGGCAACAACTATACGTTGTATGTGCCACAAATCATTATGAGCGAGGTTCTGAATAAACCAAAGCAGGTGTTCCCTGTTGTAGCAAATTGGGATGGCAGAGAGGGTTTGGCTTTCTATTTTACTCCACCTGAGAATTATGAACTTAAACCCTACAAAGTGTATCATATCAAGAAAAATGGGTGTATGTGTTCTTATATACCCATTCCGAAGCTTCTTACGAGGATAGTGGTAGGTCAGAAAGGTAGGGTGCTAGTAAAGTATTCAATCTGTAAGGATGGCAACAACAGGAATGTAATATTCTTGGAGAAGGCTTCGTAAAATGAGAAAAAGTAAGCCTGGGGACTTAGTGGACTTTGCCATAAATCATTGCCGTTCTCCTACTAGGTTAGTGGGTCTGTTACAGGCTCTATTTAAGTGGTATTACAATGTCAAGGACACTAGGAAAGTGACATCTAAGGAACTTGCCTTGGAATTAGGATGGAGAGAAAGGACAACAAGGTATTACTTACAAAAACTAAAGAAGGGGGATATAATCGATAGATATAATGTTTTTACATCTCCTGAAATGGCAAAGAAAGCAGGGTTGGTGTTGTCATTAGCGGAAAAAGGTCAATTGAAATACATACACTTTGAGGGTTATTATGCCACTATACTAACTAGAGATGTGCTGCGTAGGTGCAAATATGAGGAATTTAAAAATAGGATTTTTGCATTTACTAAAGTAAATTTTCCATCACTTAAGATAGTTGTTTTCTCTCCTAAATGCTTTGGTGTATACTTCCCCCGCTTTATTGAGTTGGAAGGAGCAGGTCTATGCCACGTTCTGAATATACTAGAGGAGATAATATCATTTATGGAAAGGGAGTTTGATGCCCCAATAGGTGTAGATTACACAAATATAAACCAACATTCACAAAATTTCCGCCTTATTGGGCGGATAGGTTTCAAAGAATTCACATTTATTAACCACAGGATTGCTCTTGAGCACTTTAAAAGGCAGGATAAATTTAAAGGGGATTATGTGAGCATTGACTTTTCTCCGCCTGCTCCATCATTGGAGATTACTGCTGGGGGGCATGACGAACTGCTTTATCTCATTAAAGAGTTTCTAAGGCGTGAGGACGAATGTTCATTCAAGGATGCTAAGGAAGTAGAAGGATTTTGCAAGGAAAAAATAACTAAATTCCGAGGTGAAAAGAATGAGACAGGGTAAGTATAACCTAACAGCTCCACCTGAAATAATACTTGACCACCTGAAACGTTTAAAGAATTTCAATGAACTTTACAGGCATAAGCACTTTCAGGGGTGGTTAAAAAACGTGTTCAGTTGGGGTCTTTTAGGTTTCGATAATAGCGATGCGTATCACTTGGTCGAGGATAGGATAGGCACTCTTGTTTTTATAAGGGCAAGTAATTTAGTGGGGCTAATTAAAAAACTTGTTAAAATGGAGTTGAGCACAACAAGAGGGGTAATTGTTGGTGTCAAAATACCATCAAAATATGGGTTAGAGGAAGTTACTCACATACAGGCTGTATTTGCACACCTTCTTGGTGAGGAAGCTACGATATTATTACAAGCAATGAAGAATGAAAAGAAAATAATTGAGATGTATATTATGGCAATTAAATAATTATTCTGTAATCAATTTTTACCTACTGCGTTTGTTTTCTTAATGTATAATAAGTAATTCCTATAAGCAATATTAAAAAAGTAAGGATAAATAATCCTTTTAAGATTAGTTCTTTTAAAGATTGTTTACAAAGCCCTGCTTCTCCAACACCACCTTTACATTCCCATTCACAAAGATATTTCTCCCCGTTTCTTATAGTAGAAGGTTTTAAACAACTTTGGTTATTGCAATTTTTCAATCCAATAGGACAATCAATAACTTTCTCTTTACCGCAAAGTCCTGCAATGTTACAGGTGGCAGAGCCACATTCATAATCATTTGCACATTTCTCCCCATCATTTAAGCATATTTTGTCTCCGCACATTTTACAAATGTCTTGGTAGACTTTGTCTGTTTTGCTTGTAGTTTCGTCATTTGATATAAAAGAATACCTTATCGAATCTGTATTCACAGAACATTCTTGGTCGTTACATCCTATTGTATCATCAGAATACTCCCCTTGAACGAGATAATTAGATAAAGGGTCTATGTTTATTTCTTTAGCATCGTTATGGATTACAGTGCTTTGCACACTATACCCATTTATTCTGCTGTGTGTAATCGTATATTGTATTTTTAAAGTAACCTGTTTGTTGATTAAATTTCTGACTACAAAGGAAATTTTACAACTACAAGGGACACCACCAGCACAACCAGCTGTATAGGGGCATCTTTGTGTTGAAACAAAATCTCTGACCTCTATAGGATTAGTGTAGTTATTCCCTTCATTATCTTGCAAATATGTAATAGTTTGACCAGTATCTTGTTTATCTTTATATTGGCAATTTAGAGCATTTTGAGCTGAAACTAAACTAGTAAGAGAGGATATTAAAAAAACAAGTAAAATAAAATTGAAAATTTTCATTTTTTAAAATAAAATCCTCCAAAGAATAAAAGCGATTATAACTAAAATACCAACTCTGATTAAAAGTTTATATAGTTTCTTCTTAAAAATTGCTCTTTTTATTATATCGTCAATTTTTATTTTTTCTGCTTCGGTGTATCCTTTTTTACTCAATCCTAACCCCTTAATTTTTTCTTGGATTTGTTCTTTATCTTTTTCCGAAAGTTTTCCTTCAGTCATTAATTTTTCTATAGAGATGTATTTATCATCCCCCCAATTTTCAGTATCTGCTTCTTCCTGAAGCTTTTTTATCCAAGTCCCTATTTCTTCCCAATCAATAATACTTTTAGATTTTGTAGACAAATTTATCTTTTTACTGATTTTATCCAAGACTGCATATTTCTTATGATTATCTAGTTTAGCATCATTAATTTTTCTAAATATTTCTTCTAACTCAATATCCTCTGTTTTGTCTTTAACCTCGTTCTCTATTTCTTTCTCCTTATACAAAATTATTTTATTTTCTATTTTTCTAAGTTGAATATCTCTCTTTGTATCCTCGCTAAAATCAATCTTTTCTAATTCAGCATATATTTCGTCTTTTATTCTTGAATTTTTTATTTCTTTAATTTGCTCCTTAACTTCTTTTAATTCATTTTTCTCTTTTTTTGTAATATAATCCAAAACCTCTTCGATTTTTAGGGTTTTTCCTACTTCAAGAGATAAATTTATAGAGTCTAGACTTTGAAGGTGTCTCCAATAATTCTCATTCCATAAATAAACTCCTTTCTGTTTTGCCTTTCTTATATAATCTTCCTTAATATTCTTATGTCCTGTAATAATAATTAAAACTCTATCTGCTCCAACTTTTTCGCCTTTATTTTTCCATTCATCTATAAGCTTGTCTATATCTATTTGACTTTCGTCATATCTTTTTGCTTGTATCAGAATCATAAAGTCCCCTCTAGTTGCAATAACGTCTGCTTCGGGGATACCTTGAAATTCAAATTTTTTAGAACGCACTTCGGTATTAAAACCAATTCTCCTAAACATATCATTTATCTCATTTTCAAGAGAATTCCCTCTCCTATCTCTATCTTCATCAATCATTTTCTATCTCATCTATCTTAATATCCTGTATACTCCCACATTTTCTACAAAGAAGTTTTTTATCTTTTCTTCTAATATAAACAAATGAAGAATTACATTTTTCGCATCTAAAACTTTCATTATTCCCTTTGGCATATTTTTTGAGTAGCTTGTTTAAAGAACTAATTTCTTCATTTATTCTTCCTAAACGTTCTAAAATTTCATTTTTTGTAGGTTTCATTTTATTTTGTGTGTAATTAGATACACACACATTATTTATAAACTTTTCGGTTTTTAGTTTTTGTCTGTTGTCAATCTCGATTCTAGTAAGTATTTTATTATAACTTTTGCCTTATTGCTATAAGAAGCACTATAAGTCCAAAAATTGCTAAAACTATAGCTGTGGCTCTATATGTTTATCTTAACAATTTAAGTGTAAAAAAGGAAGGCTTTTTAACAAAGCCCTTCTTCTAATACATTGATAATATATGAGCATAGAACAAGCAGTTGTCCAACTAACTACACAACAAATGAATGATTTAATATATGAAAAAGCGTTTTTGTTGGTTATTTCTATGTCTGCTGGAATACTTGGTTGGATTTCAGGTATAAGGGCAAGAGACGAATACATAAAAGTTGCGTGGTTTATTTTGGGTGTAGCAGGAACAATCGGGACTTTATTATTTTTCACACAATTAATAAGATTAATAATGTCAGTAAGATAAAAAACGTTATGCCCCTCTAACTAATCTTTTTATCAATCTTCTTTCTTACTTCTCTTCCCTTTACCCTTCTTACCAAATAGAGTTTCACGCAAGGAAGTGTCAAAATTCTTCCTTCCATCCCCACTCATTTGTTTTCTGAATTCACCTCTAAATGTCTTAGGGTCTTTATATGCCATTTTAAAACCTCCTACTCTTTTATTTTGTTTTTAGAAGGTTGTTGAGTTTTTATTCTTTTTGGGTATATTCCATTCTATTATAACAATTCTTTTATAGTTCTTAGGACCTATCTTGTTTTATGGACACGTCTAGGCTTATGAGTTCGTATGAACTCAGACAAATGTTGGGAATGAAAGATAAGGAACTTATTCGATTGAAAGAGCAGTTAAATACGCTTCAGAAAGAGAATGAAACCTTAAAGGATTGGAATTTTAGGTGGCAGAAACATCGTTGGAACCAAGAACTTATAAGGCAGTCTGAAGGCTTAGAGAAGGAATTCAAAAGGTCTATCTGACGTTCAAACTAAAATCCTTTTATACCTAGCAAATACAACAGGAAAAGATAGTGTAAGGCACGTGAGGGGTATTGCAAAACAACTCAATCTTGACCCTGCTACAGCCTGCATAAACTTAAAGGTATTGCAACAAAAGAAACTAATACGGGCATACCTGTTCAACTCCAACAAGAAAAAATATTATGCCTTACCTGAAACGCTACAATTCATAAATAATTAAAAATTGTTTAAAGTGTTTAATTACTCCTCTTGTTCACTCACCGCCAAGTATGTATACATAAATATAGGGTTTTGGGCGTTGTTTAAGGGTATGTATATGTGAAGGTTGGTGTAAAGGTTTGGTAATGGTATGTATAGGAGGGGTGTAACAAAAATACATACTGATACGTATTTTCAAGGAAATACCATACACGAGTTTTACATAAAGTTATAAGTCGTCCCTTACCCTTAAAATTTGTGGGAACCTCAGGGTGTTTTCAAACCTTGTTTGGTATTTCACTTCTACTATAGCCCCGTTAGGTATCTCCAAGGTGGAGCAGGCTTTTGTTTTAACCTCTTCACCTTCAAAATGGTATATCCAACCCTTGCCATCTTTTCTTGTCTCTCTGCCAACCACTACTAAGTCTAAGGTTTTAATCGGCTTCAGTTTTAGCCAATTGTAGCGTGAGTTCTGGGAGTATTTTCCCAAGTTTTTCAGAACCACGCCTTCCATCCCACCCTTTATTATCTTCCTAAGATAAATGTTGACGTCTTCCATATTATTGACAAAGGTGTAAGGCACGGGTGCAATTACCTTCAAGGGGTTTAGTATCAGTTGTAGGGTTTGCTTTCTCGTTAGTAACGGTTCGTCTGTGAGTGGTTGGTCTTCTAACTCCAACACATCAAAGACAAAGTATATGTATCGCTCACCTTCTTCTAACGTGCCTTTAAGCACGTCTTTTGAGCACGTAAACTCTCTTCCACGCATCACAGCAAGCTCTCCATCCAACATCACATTATTTGCCCTTATTTCGTCTCCTAAGGCTTTAATGATAGAGGGGAATTTGTTTGTCCATTCCTTCCCATTCCTTGAATGCAACCTTATTTCCTGCCCCTTCTTGCTGAGCATAATGCGTATTCCATCTATTTTTGGCTCTATGCAAATTACCTCATTGTTGTAAAGGAAGTATTCAGGGTTTCCTTCTCCTACTAATTGCGCTTTAAATGTTGTCAGGTCTATCATATTTTCTCACCACCATTTGTTTGTTATCTAATATCTTATACACCCACTTGCCTTTCCCTTGGCTTGAGTGGGTGCTTTTGAAATAGACTGCTAATAATGCCTTTACATTCACTTTACCTGCTGTTACGATAAGGTCTTTTGTGTCTTTATACACATATTTTTTGGCACGGGTCGCTTTTACTTCTGTCAAATAAACAGCAGCAAGTGTAAAACATACTGCATCGCACACGCTGTTCTGCCTCCTTCCTGACGAAGCAACCCTCTCTGCGTGAAATCCTTTTGAAGAGATAAGGTCGCAAAAGTTTCTCTCGTATTGTAGTTGGGATTTAGGTTTTAGTGCCATATTTCTCACCTAATCTTACGAGTTGTTCAGGGGTCACCTGCCTAAGATAACTGCTTCGTGGTTTTTGTATTTTTCAAGCAGATTGAATTCTTCCTGCATCTGTTGGAGAACTCTATCGTCAGAGTATACAGCACCATGCTTGTTGCAGAAATCAACTATCTTTTGGAAGCGAGACCTGTAGAAAACTTCGCATCCTAGTTGTCGGGCAAACTCAAATAGCCTGCTGCTGTTTATGCTGCTAGCAATTAATACAGGCACCATTTGTCTTTTTGGCAGCCTTCTGCCGTCAAGGCTAATCCCTGCTGACAGGCAGCCATACATTGATGCTATATATCGTTTGCCTGCAACACCTAAGTATTTGCCGTTGTTATCTCTTTTGATGCTTATTATATAACTTTCTGATGGGCTTTCCAAAACGTCGTCGTAGGTGTTGACGATGTAGTCAAAAGGTTCGTTGTCGAAACTCCAAACATCGACGAGTGGTTTGTTATCTGTGTTTTTGCCATTTTCGTCCAATAAAACGAATTCGGGATTGTTCAGGTCTTCTCTTGAAAAGAAAGAGGGTATCTTTTTTGGGAAATTTTTATTCAAACGTATCGTCCTATTACGTTTCAGGATGAGATACCATACAAAGTAAAAAATTGCCTGCTTTTCAAAGGCATTTCCTAATGTAGAGTTTTCCAAAATAGCGTTCTTAACCTCTTCCTCGTGTATCCTCGGAACTCTCTCTTGAACGTGTTCAATAGGCAGGGAAGGGTTGTAATAGTATCTTCTCTGTTTGTAAGAAAAACATTTAACTTTCCCGATGGGGATAAGTCGGTAAGCAAACCACGATTTTGCAGTTTGTTCGTCTACACCAAAGCGTCTTTGCAGGACATCAACGGGGAATATCTCGTTGCTTTGTATTATCTCAAAATATGCTTTCTTTACCTCTTTAGGCATCATTGAAATTATCTTATCATTTATTGCTTCGTCACTAATGCCATACACGAAGCCTGGCTTATGCCCATATATCATTTGGTTTGCAGGGATGCGGTAAGGTGACCTTCTTATGATGCCCTCTTGGACCATCTCTCTTATTGTTGTGCCTACATAGTCCCAATTCTCATAGTTCTCCAACCCTTTGATTGTCCTCAGGTAGAACATTATCTCTGCAAGGGTATATCCTTTCTGTATGGTTTGGAAATAGTCACGGATATGCTTCTTTATGCCTGTCAAGAACTCAGCTTGGTTTATCTCCCCATTCAATTGGTGTCTTTTCTGCTCAATGTCCAACTCGGACAAGCCATATATCACTAATGACGAGCACTTGCGTGTTTTAGATTGGACACGCTTAGCACCCCTCTTAATAAGACCCTTCCTTAAAAGTTCACGCAAATAGCCATTGATATGCTCTTTCTTAATTCCTAATGAACTGCATACCTCTTTACTCGTAGCTGATTTCGCATTTAAGAAAAACTTAAATACTTTGTCGGTCTTTGAACCTTCGATAAATTGTATTGCTCTTACCATCTTCCAATAAAGGAATGGCACAGAAGCATAAATATCCTGTTGGTTAATTTGGTAATGCAGTAAGATAAAGTGTTAATTCAGTTGTTAAGGCTGCCCTTTTTTGTGGGTATAGCCTTGAATACGACTAATCCTGTTTTTTGTTCTTCTGTCAGTAAAAACTATTTTATGTAACTACTAATTAATAGTTACAAATGGAAAGATTTATATACTTGTTTTACCCTAATAGTATGTATGAAAAACCTTCCTAATCTCGAGGGCAAACTTGTAAAAATGGGGTGTTTCACTCCTGAATATGTTAGTAAATATCATGGATGGTTGCAGGATGAATACCTTCTCAGGATGACTGAAACAGATAGAGGCTTAACTCTTGATGATGTTGCCAAAATCCGTGACGAGATTGAGGAAGCTGATGACATGGCTCACTACTTAATTTTTGATAAGAAGACTTCTAAGCCTATTGGCGATGCTGATCTCCGTGATATTAAGCCCGGCAAGACTGCTGAGTGTGCTATCATGATTGGTGAGTCTGAATACAGAAATAAAGGTTATGCCACTGAAGCTTTGGAACTTTTGCTAGATTACGGATTCAAGAATTTTGATTTGAAGAAAGTTACTGCTCCAATCCTCTACTTTAACGAGCCTTCAATAGCAGTGCACAAGAAGCTTGGTTTTAAAGAGAGTAAAAGGAAAGGCAAAGATATAATCTTTAAGTTAGAAAGGATTTAGTCTTGTGGCTGCTTGTATACGTACTTCTTTCCTTGATAGTTCTTTAGTATCACAATTTCATCGTCTATGTATTGTAAGTATTGTGGTAGTAATGGAGTTTTTCCTCCTGCTCCGTCCACGACATAGTGGGGCACGCAAAGCCCTGATGTATAACCCACTACCTCTCCTATTATTTTTATTCCTTCTTCCACCTTTGTCCTGAAGTGGTTCGTTCCCTTTGTCATGTCAGCTTGGTACAGGTAATAAGGCTTCACTCTTATTGTGAGGAGTTTTCTGAATAATTCTTTCAGGATTTCAGGATTGTCGTTAACCCCTTTAAGCAGAACTGTTTGATTGCCCAGCTGTATTCCCGCATCTGCTAACATTTCGCAAGCCTTTTTTGATTCTTCTGTTATCTCATTGGGATGGTTGAAATGTGTATTAAGGTATACTGGGTGGTACTTTTTTAGCATCTCGCAAAGCTCTTGGTCTATCCTCTGTGGCAGCACGCAAGGAACTCTTGTTCCTATCCTTATTATCTCAACATGCTTTACTGCCCTGACGAGCTTTATTATTTTTTCCAGCTTTTTTGTTTCTATCAGCAGGGGGTCTCCTCCTGACAGTATCACGTCTCTTATTTCCGTGTGTGTTTTTATGTAGTCTATTCCTTTTTGCAGGTCGCTCCACTTTATCTCCTTGTTCGGGTCCCCAACCTTCCTTTTTCTTGTGCAGAACCTGCAGTACATCGCGCACTGGTTTGATATTATGAATAAAACCCTATCAGAATACTTGTGTGTTATTCCTGGAACCTCTCCCTCCTCTCTTAACGGGTCTTCAAGGCCGACCTCGTCTTCAAGCTCGGCTATTGTTGGTACGCATTGCTTCCATATGGGGTCATCTTTTTCTTTGATCAATGAGAGATAGTAAGGGTTTATCTTTGCGGGATATTTCTTGATCACGGCTCTTACTTCCTCTTCTTTCAGCCCTGCTTTTTCCGCTATCTGCCTAGCTGTTGCCAAACTGTTTTTCAGAAGGTATTGCCAAGAATTCTTGTCCACCACCTTTCCGCTGTACTCTTCAACTATGGTTTGTGCCTCTGAAGGCGGAGGTTCTTCGTTGTTTGATTCCAATTCCATTTTCAATTTTTTTTATTAGACTGTTATTAATCGCTCCCATTATTTTTAAACGTTTCGCTTTTACTTTTTTTATCGAAGGTGAACCGTTTGAAATTTTTTCTTTTATTTTCTTTGTAGAAAGTTTTTTATATCTCCCTTCCCCTTTTTGTGATATGAAAAAGAGGTTTTTGAGAGGTAAAGCTAGTTTTATGATTTCCGTTCTCATTTGTGCTATCTTCTCTATTTACTTGATCAACCCGGTCTCTGCTGCTGATAAACGTTGCTGTGAAAAAACTAACACAGGCGAGTATTGTCTTTACACAGATGCTTCTAAGTGTGACTTGAATATCAGGTCTGACAACGCTGCAACCTCTTGCGATCAGACCTCTTACTGTCAGCTTGGTTGTTGTCAGAATCAGGTTGAGGGTAACTGTTACAAGAATACACCTCTTGCTAAATGCAACGCTATGGCTGGTAAGTTCACCCCCGACGCTGATTGTGGGAACTCTGACTGCAGGAACGGTTGTTGTATCATAGCTGGTGCCTGTTCCTACGTTAACGAGAAGAAATGTGATTATCTCCTTAAGGATTTTCCAGACCTGACTAAGGATTTCAGGGATGCTGCCTCTGAAAAGGAATGTGCTGACATCTGTCGTTCTGGCGACGAGGGTTGTTGTCAGAGGAGTGATGCATGCTTATTTACAACAAGGGGTTTGTGCTCTGCTGACAGCGGTCAGTTCAACCACAACAAGTTCTGTTCTGACATCTCCATCTGTAATTGTGATAGGCATTACACTAAGGGTTGTTATGATGATGATGTTTACTGGTTTGACAGCTGTGGCAACCGTGAGGATAAAGACCAGGATTGTGATTATGCTGCTGGCACTAAGTGCGGCAAGAACATCAACGATGAGTTTGTTTGCAAGAGCGTTAACTGCGACTCCACTTACAAGGATGAAAAGAATGTTCACGATGCTGACATGGGCAGCCTTAGAAAGAATGGCGAGTCCTGGTGTGTTTACGAGTCAGGCACTGGTGATTATATAGATAGGATTGGAACTAGGCATTTCAAGCACATGTGTGTTAATGGTGAGGAAATTGTAGAGCCTTGTCGTGATTTCAGGGAAGAAGTTTGCATCCAGGGGAAGCTTAAGGATTATTCTGAATCACAGTGCGTTAAGAATGAGATTTATGATTCTCCTGTTAAGTCAAATATTTCAACGGTTCCAGTCGGTTTTAAGTTTTGGGAAGACCGGGGCAATTGTGAGAGTGCTGATCAGTCTTGTCAGGTTGTTTACGTTAAAAGTTCTAAGTTCTCAAGTTGGAAGTGCGTTCAAAACTGTCATTGCGAGACTTCTAAGTACATCGATGATATGAATAAGCTGTGTAAGTCTATGGGTGACTGTGGTGCTAACATCAACATTCTTGGTGTGAAGAGCGAAGCAGGTTTTTCTGTTACTGGAAGCAGCAAGAAAGCTCCCAGGAAGATAAGCAAAGGTGCTTGGACTGACTATGCTAAGTACGGTGTCTTCGGTGGTATGCAAATGCTGAAAGAAAATTTTGAAAAGATGATGCAAGCTATTGATAGTGAGTATAAAAGTCCGATACAGAATTATGCTATGTATGCAGGGGTTGTTGGAATAGTTGCTATTATGGCTATTAACGCAGGTTTACTTGGTGCTACTGTTGCCGGAGTTGCAGGAGCTGTTGCAGGCACAGGAGTTGGTTCTGCACTTAGTGCTCTTACAGGGGTGGGTACAGTAACATCTACTACTGGGACTGCAATTCCAACTACAAGTTTAGGTTTAACAACAGCAGGTGTATTTGCCATAGCTGCCGTTGCTGTTGTAGTTATAGCTGTAGTTTTATACTTCATCTTTTCCGCAGAAACAAAAACTTATTATGTGAATACTCAATGCAGGCCTTGGCAAGCACCAGAGGGTGGCAAGGATTGTGACAAGTGCAGGAGTGATGAGAAGTTAAATGTTTTAAGCTTTGATGACTGCACAGAGTACAAGTGCAAGTCTCTCGGCAAGCTTTGCGAGTTCATTCCAGAGAATGAGGGTTCTTCAAGAGTTTCTTGTTTCAGCAAGACCACTCACGACGTCAACTCTCCTGTTATCACCCCTTGGCCTGAGGCTCTTACCCCTGGTTATTCTCTAAGCAGTTTGGAGTACGGCTTTTCCATATCTCAGAAAATAAAGCCATTCACCTTGATCAGCTTCGGTATCAAGACTGATGAGCTTGCTCAGTGCAAGATATCTGAGGAGCACACTAAAACATTTGATGAGATGTCTAACTACCTTGGTGAGGGTTACTTTGATACTGAACACAACATCACCTTGAATTTAATTGGTGGTGTAGATTACGAGTTTTATGTCAGGTGTAAGGACGCTTCTGGTAACGCTAACACTCGTGAGTACACCATTAAGCTTTCAACTGAGAATCTTCCTGACATCACCCCTCCAGTGATTGATGGCTTCAATCCCGAGGACGGTTCTTACATAGCATCGAATATGACCCTGGCTACAGTTAATATTTTGCTGAACGAGCCTGCAACTTGTAAGTGGTCAGCCCGGGATGAGGGTTACGACAGCATGAAAGAGACTGCTTCTTGCGACTTGGAATACCACAACACAACTTTCATAACCCATTACGATTGTTATGCCATGTTGAACGTTTCAAAAGGTACTAATACTTATTATTTCAGGTGCATGGACTTGAAGGATAACAAGAATCAGGAGAGCACCCCTTACAGCTTGATAGTTAGTAATGAGTTGGGCATTGTTTATGCTGCCCCTTCAGGTACTTTGTACACTACCAACAGCCCTACTCTTGAGGTTACTACCGCTGGCGGCTCTCAGGACGGCGTTGCTGTTTGCAGTTTCAGCACCTCCCAGGTTGGGTTTGAGCAAATGATTGAGTTCTTTAACACTAATTCAGCTAGCCACAAGCAGCCATTGCTCAATCTTGCGATGGGAGATTACACTTACTATGTTAAGTGTAGAGATTCTGCTAGTAACGAGGCTTCAACAACGATAAACTTCAGAATCGATGCTGACACCACCCCTCCTAATATAGTTTACATCTACTCTGACGGCTCAACCTTGCACCTAACTCTCGATGAGCCCTCAATCTGCGAGCATTCAAGCTCTTCGTTCACTTACGGTAACGGAACTAAGATGGGTAATTCTGGTACTGCAGAGCTTACCGCCCCTGCCTACGCTGATCATTATTACATAAACTGCGTTGATAATTTTAACAATACGATGGGTGAGATAGTTGTTTATTTGTAGAAAGTTTTATATAATTAGGTTACTAAAATTTAGGAAGGTGGTTTGATGGAAAAAAGGGGTCAGGTTACTATTTTCGTTATTCTCGGTATTGTTATAGTTATTCTTGCTTTTTTGTTGCTCTATTCTAGGACAAACATATTTCTTCTCAACCCAAGCGTTGGTGACTTGAACTCTGAGCTTGATGATATCAATGAGCACGTGCTTAAGTGCATAGGCAAGGTTTCTGATCAACCTATCAGGCAGATCGGTTTACAAGGCGGTTATCTGTCAACCCCTCCTGACACTTTCAGGCTTTACAACGATACTACCATCAGTTACCTCTGTTACACTATGACTGGAACCCCTCGTTGCATCAATCGCATGCTTACAAGGTCTGACATGGAGCGTCAGCTTAACGCTGCCATAGACTTCAGTTTGCAGACTTGTATCGACGTTCAGAGCTTCAAGAAGTTCGGCAGTTTTGAGATAATAACACCAAAGAAATGGACAGTTGAGACCAGCATAGGTTCTGAAATGGTGATAGTTAAGGTTACCTACCCGATAAGGCTTAGGTCTACTAAATCTTCTGCTGAGGTTTCTGCTCAGGAGTTCACCCAGACTTTTGAATACCCGCTAGGTTACTTGTACGATGCCTCGCAAAATATTTTAGATTACGAAACCGAATTCGGCGAGTTTGATCAGATGATTTACATGCTTGCTAAGAGGGGTGAGGTTAGGATTGAGAAGAAGAAACCATATCCTGACAAGCTGTACATACTGAGCAAGTATGATAGCGATTACGTCTTCCAGTTTTTCGTTCAAGGAGAATCAACTTTGGTACCATGAATTTTAAGAAGTGTATCATCCCTTTAGTATTTCTTATTTTGATTAGTTTTGTTTCCGCTTTCAACGTTTGTTGTGAGAAAACAAAAGCGAATGAGTATTGCCTTTACACCGATGAGTCTAACTGCGCTGCAGGTTCAAAGGTTGCTTCTATCACCTGTGAGCAGACCTCTTTCTGCAAGGTAGGCTGCTGTTATAGCAGCGATGAGGGAAGATGTTTTAAGAACGTTCCCAAGGCTGAGTGTAACTCCATGTATGGCAACACCTGGGATACTGATGAGAACTGTGGCATTCAGCAATGCAGCAAGGGCTGTTGCATAATAGGTAACGAGGCTTTTTTCGTCACCCAAGTTCGTTGCAAGGCTGAAACTTCTTTATACCCTAACGTTACCATGACTTTTGACGAGAACATTCTTACAGAGCAGGAGTGCATAGCCAAGTCAAGGGCTGAGGACAAGGGTTGTTGTGTTTCAGGTACTGAGTGCAGCTTTACTATGAGAGGTTCTTGCACAACTGCTGCCGCTGTTCAGGTGGGCAACGAGACTGGCGACGGCTTCTATCCCGGAATGCTGTGCAGTAACGACAAGTTGAAGTGTGACTGTGCCAAGCAGCAGAAGACTGGTTGTCTGCCAGGTCAGGATGAGGTTTTCTGGTTTGACAGTTGCGGCAACCAAGAGAATATTTACAACGCTGATAAGGTTTCTTCTTACAACAACGGCTATGTTCTTTCCAAGGAGCAGAGTTGTAAGTCCAAGACTGTTAACGATCCTAACTGCGGTAATTGTGATTACAGCACCGGAACCCTTTGCGGTCCTGCCAAGAACGTCAACATGAAGTTTGGCGAATTTACCTGTCGTGATGTTAACTGCAATACTGTTTACAAGGATGATGTCAGCTCTAACTCAGGTACAAAAAAGAAGAATGGCGAATCCTGGTGTATTTATGATACCTTTCCAGGCCATGCTCGTGATGCTGTCGGCTCAAGGCATTTCCGTCACATCTGTGTTAACGGTGAGGAGATGGTTGAGCCCTGTCGTGATTTCAGGGAAGAGATTTGTGTTCAGGGCATAATGCATAACGAGCCTGCTAAGACTGCCTTCGAGTCTTTCGGCGTTACCGGTGATTATGTTGAGGCTGCCTGTCGTGATAGCAGATGGGAGGATTGTTTTGCTTGTAACTCTCAAAGGTCTTGCGGAGGTGATTGCTCTGGCAAGGGCGCTGATTGTTGTGTTAAGAAGTGCTGTGAAGACGTTGCTGTTCGTGATTGTTTCTTTTTGAAGGCAGGTATTGCTGTTGGCATTACCGGAGTTTGTGTTCCTGACGTTCCCCCTGGTTTTGCTTTCTGGAATAGGGAGCCTGAGCAGCTTTCCTCAACCACAAAGACTGGTACAGGGCAGAAGCTTGCAACCAAGCTCTCGTCTGAGGAGACCTCTTCAAAGACTACTACACCTACAGGTGCTGCTGTTTCTACAGCTGCTGGCACAAGCACTATTACTGGTGTTGGCGGCGGTTCTGGTTCCAGCGTTTGCACCCAGGCTAATCAGGAGTGCACTGTTAGCTGGCATCGGGGTGGTATGTCAAGGATTTTTGCAGTTGATGATTGGGAGTGTGTGAAGAACTGTCATTGTACCGAGCATTCTTGGATCGTTGCTGGTAACACCCTTTGTAAGTCGATGGGTGACTGTGGTGCCTATTTCAACATATTGGGTAAGATAACAACTGATGGTTATGCTAACACTGCTTCTGCTGAGAGGAAGTGGTTTAAGGGTAGCAAGTTGAAGGAGTCAGAGGTTGGTGATTGGAAAACTCTCTCCCAGCCTTCTAAGAAGGAGAAGGATGAAGAGTCTTCTGGTATCTTGGGCGGTGGTAAGTTTACCGAGTTTTTCAAGCAGGCAGGTCTTCCTCTTGGTGTGATGGTTGCTACCGGTGTTTATACTGGTTTTGCTACTGGCTGGACTAAGGGTAAGTTTACAGAAGGTATGTTTGGAGGGCTATCAACTATAGGTAATGCTTTTGGTTGGTTGTTCAAGCTTGGCAAGGAACCTGCTGGCAATATAATTTCTAATTGGGGTGCTACTTATGGCGTAAGGACTTTTTCAAGTGGAAGTACTGTAGGTAAGAATACACCTTTAACTGAGGGAGAAGCATTGAAATTTTTTAAAGGCGACAAAGAACTTCTTGCTAAATCAAAAGATATTGTCCCAAGTACCACCGATGAAGGTATGTATAAAGTTGTTACAGAAAAAGGGATGAAAGTACCTGAAGGCCAGACAATAACCACTCAAAGTAGTAGTGCTATGTCCAATGTTATGGGCGCCCTCAACACATTGATGTGGCTCTACACAATCTACCAGTTCGTTGATGTTTTCCTCGCTCAGGACAAATCAGAGACTTATCATATGACTTGTGATGTCTGGCAGGCTCCCGCGGGTGGTAAGGATTGTGAGAAGTGTAATGAAGATAATAACAACAAGCCCTGTTCCGAGTACAGGTGTAAGTCTCTCGGCAAGCTCTGTTCTTTGGTCAATCTGGGTACTTCTGAGGAGAAGTGTATCAACATGCACCCGAATGATGTTAACTCTCCTATCATAACCCCTTGGAAGGATGTCCTCGCTAAAGGTTTCACAATCACAGAGATTACAGATGAGGGTAATAAGGGTTTCAAACTTAATCAGAAGCTGAAGCCGTTCCAGGCAATCACTTTGGGTTTAAAAACTGACGAGCCTGCTCAGTGCAAGTTCGGCTCTGAACATTCTGTTGACTTTGAGCAGAAGACAGCTTTCTTCGGAGAAGCAGTCTACACTTATGACCACCAGATTACTTTAACTCTGCCCTCTGACTTGACAACTCCTGAAGCCTTGAAGCTGACAAACGGCGGCAATTACAACATTTACATAAGGTGCAAGGATGCCTCTGGCAATAAGAACAGCCGTGATTATTTCATCAGGTTCAGCATCGAGCCTGCTCCTGACCTGACAGCTCCTGTTATTGAGCGTACAAGTGTTGAGAACGGCGCTTACGCTCCTTACAATGTTAATTCAACTTCATTCAGCGTTTACACTAACGAGCCTGCAGACTGTCGTTGGAATTTCAACGACACCGAGTTTGATTTGATGGACCGCAAGTTTACCTGTGCTGATTCAGGCTTCAGCCTGTCCTCAATTTATTATGGTTTGTACGAGTGCAAGACAGACCTATTGATCAATTCTGAAGGTGTTACTGATTATTACTTCAAGTGTAAGGACAGGAAGGGTAACGTTAACACAGAGAGTTATTTGTTCAGCTTGCGTTCAACCAAGATCTTGATGATTGATAGCACAGGTCCTTCAGGTACTTTGTACCAGTCCGATGCCGAGTTGAGGGTTATCACCAGTGGTGGGGCTAAGGAGGGTGAAGCAAGGTGTGGATATGCTAACTCTGACGTTCCTTTCCTGAGCATGATTGAGTTCTTCGAGACCAATTCAACAATTCACAGGCAGCCTCTTATTTTGGATAAGGGCGACTACTTCTACTATGTTATGTGTCGTGACATTGCAGGTAACGAGGCTTATTCAAACATGACGTTCAAGGTTGATATTGACTTGGACTCTCCGAAGATTATCTACATATATTCTGAAGGCACTGTGTTGCATCTCGAGCTTAACGAGCCTTCGAACTGTCAGTATTCAACGAACTCAACGATAAGTTATGACTCTGGCACACAGATGACAGGTACAGACTCGCTAATCCACGAGTTGAGCATAGCAAATCCTGTTTATTACATAAGTTGCATCGATGTTTTCAAGAACGAGGCCAAGTTCACTGTCTACGTGTAATCAAAAATTTTATAAGTTCCCTTCTTCTCTTTTTCTTTGATGAAAAAAAGAGGTCAGTTGCTCGGTCAGCCTTTGGTGATGATTTTTGCTTTGGTTGTTGGCGCTTTGATTCTCACTTGGGGGGTCTACCAGGTTTACAAGCTTGTGAAGGTTTCTTGTGATGTCGAGGTTGCTGACTACGTGACAGGTTTGAAGAAGGATGTTCAGCGTTATTGTTATTTCGAAGTCGGTAGCAGTAACAGGTTTATTGTTAACCTTCCCTGTGACTTCAACTACGTCTGTTTCGCAAGTCACGAGATTCCCTTTTTTGGTTCTACTGATAAGCCGTCAAATTACAATCCCACTTTTGTTGCTTTGAGGAATAATTCCAACGTTTTTGTTTACTCTTCAAAGAGCGTTTTGGCTTATTACGTTCCTTGCCTGAGAGCTCCTGCCTCTCAGAATCCTTTGTGTGTTAGGAATAACATGCCTATAGTTTTGACTTCTAGGGGTAATTATGTTGAGGTTTCTAAAGCTTCGTAAGGGCTTGGCTGCTCCTGTATTCAAGTACATATTTTCTTTAGTTGTCGGCGCTATAATACTTCTTTTTTTTGTGAAGTTTGCTATGGACATGGGTAAGTCTAAGGAGGAGGTTTCTACTACAGAGCTGGGTTTCATGATTGACGATTCACTTAATGCTTTGATGGTTTCTGAAGATCAGAGCCAGCCAATTCCCAATGAGGCTTGGCCTTCTCCTGTTAAGATGAGTTTTGGCAAGGGTCCTACCTGTGGTAAGTTTTCTTCAGGCACTTATAACTTTGATGCCAAGAAGGTTATTTTTTCTCCTTCCAAGCTTGAGGATAATCAGATTCTCTCTTGGACTCAGAGCTGGTACTATCCTTTCAAGGTTGACAACTTCTTTTTCCTAACAAACAGGCGTTCTAAGTATTACCTTGTCTATCCTTCTGACGGTGATGTTGCTGATTTCGTTAAGGGCATCGACAGCTTGACAACTCCTGCCGAGCATCATTATGAGAACTTTCCAAAGTCTTTTGAGGTTGAGAGCATTTCAAAGGATCAGGTTGTGGCCAGGCTTTCTTATGCTTCGGGCAGGTATGACTTTGTTAAGTTTGCTTTTTTCAAGACCAATCCCCCCTCTGGCTTCAGCGGTCGTTATGTAATAATTGATTATGTTGACTGTGAGCCTGATAAGGAAGATGATGAATGTCACGGCTCTGTTGACTTTCCTGACGATAACTCTTTTTTTGTGGGTAAGCCCATGCTTTTTGGTGCAGTACTCGCTGAGGATTTTGACAGTTATAACTGTCAGCTTTCAAGGATCTATAAGCGTCTAAGCCTTATGCTTAATCTTTATGGTGAGAAGGCTAACATGCTTTACACCAAGGACCTGCTTGATTCTACTAACGACTGCTCCTATAACATGATCCGGCTTGCCAACCTTGATGGTTTCAAGCTCGAGGTTGATTCAGCCAAGTCTGATCCCGGTTATGTGGATCATGCCAAGTTTGATTCGTTCAAAGATTTTATTGTTGAGAGTAATAAAAAGTTGGGAGGTAAAGGTGCCTGCGTGGTTCTCTTCTAAGAGGGGTGATCTTGAATTCATAGAAGCTATTATGGTGGTTGTTGTTATAGTTGTCCTTATTGTCATAGGTCTCGCTATATATTATAATGTGTCCCTGGCTGGTATTGGGGAAGCAGGTAAGCGTATTTCTGATGTTAAGGCTACTGTTTTTGTTAACATAATAGATTCGTTGCCTGAGGTTCAGTACAGCATTAAGGGTGATTCCAAGGATTATGTTGATGTTGTTAAGCTTCAGGCTTTCAAGAAGTTGGTCAGCTCTAACAAGGCTGCCTATGTGGGTACTTATGGTTTTAAGGTTATTCGTTTTGAGCAGATATATCCCTTGCCTGGTAAGCTTAGTGAGAATGCCAATAATAGCGGCGAGTGTGACCTTGATGCTTTTAATCACATTGACTATCCTGAGACTTGTAGTAACTGGACTGTTTATCATCATCCCAAGCCAAGCTACGCTGCCAAGGACATAGTTAAGACTCCCGTCTCTCTTTATCACCCTCTTACTAGGAGGTTTGCTGTTGGTGTGTTGTCGGTGGAGGTGTACTCGTGAGGGCTCAGATGGAGATGTTAGGTCTTTTGGTAATAGTTGTGTTGTTCATTTTTGGCGGTCTTATCTATCTTTTTTTCTTGCAGAAACCTGTTGATACCTCTCTGCCTGATCTTAGGCAGAGCGCTGAGGTTTCGAATCTTCTTAACACCATGATGAAGGTTACCCCTTGTGAGGATTTGTCTGATACCCTGGAAGATGTTATTGTTACTTGTTACATGTTTTCTGGAAACAGGGATTACTGCGGTAATCCTGACTGTAAAGCTTACATAAAAGAGGTGGTTGCCAACGTTACCAGGTCTTACAACTCTGGCTGGCAGTACTCTTTTGAGATTAAGGAAGGCAGCTCTCTCTTCCTTTCCGACGGCTCCTGCAGCCTGCCTAAGAGGATGGCTGCTCATGCTAACGTCAGGTTTGGTAAGACCTCCCTGCTGATCAACCTTTTGGTCTGTCTAAAGTAAAACACTTTAAAAACTTACACCATCAGGGAGTTATAACATAAACCGGGGTTTTTTCGACCCCCTTTTGCCTTTTTAAGCCCTAAAACCCTTATTTTTTTCGTTTCCAGCCGTTTTTTGTTGATTTTAGTGACAAAAAATTTATAAACCAATAAAATTTCATTTATGCCATATCTATTAGTTGATGACTAGTGACTTTGATAAAAAAGACGGTGAGTGATTTCTAGAATAGATGTGTAGATAACCTGATAATCAGGAAAAAAACACATGGAGGTGTGTTATAAATGCAAAAAAGCTTTGTACTGAAAGCTAAGAAAGCCGTTAAGACGGCTGCTGCTATTGGTACAGGAATGGCAATGTTGGGGGCTACCATGACCGGTGCGATGGCTCTTGACTTGAAGGACTATCCGTCGCCATTCGTTGTAAGCGGTAAGTACGACTCTAGCAACGTGCTAGTCGTAGGTGCCAACGCAGCAGCATCTGATACACTCGGTATGGTAGATATTGCAACGAACTTGCAATACGAATCCAAGGAGTGTAAAGCGTCTGGTGGAACTGTTAGCGTCACAGGAGGAGATACCGATGATATCCCTCTTGGTGAACCTATAGCTAACGCGGCTTCAAGGACTTTCGACCAGGAGCTGGAAGACGACGACATAGATTCTCTCTGGGATGGGGAGATCGCTTTCCAAAGTGGAACTTATGACACCAGGGAAATTCTCGAACTGGGTCAAGCGAGCAAATTCCCAAGAGTGCAGACCAGTTTGACAAGTAACGATGACGACTACCAGACAGATGTTGTACTGGAAGCTGACGTGGATTCAATCAAGTACTACTATGTATTTGATGAGACCATCCAGTTAAACAAGACGACATCAACCAACCCGTTGGAGATTAAGTTCTTGGGTAAGACCTTGAAGATAACCGAGATCGACACATCAGTCGATAACAAGTTCTCAGCCTATGTGGGTACAGAATACTTCATGGATGTAGGAGATTCTGTAGAAGTAGAGGGTAAGAAAGTTACCTTGACGAACGTAGGTGAAGGGGGCTCTATCGTTGTTGACGTTGATGGTGTTGTAGAGGTAGTGTCTTCCACCGCAAAAGTCGTTAACGGCATTGAAGTAAAAGTAGATCAAACGTTCTATGAAACCGTTAAGGCTCAGAGGTCAGCATCCTTGATCTTGGGTAAGGAAGCCCAGCAGACCTACAAGGATGGAGACGCCTACATCGGTGAGAATAAGGACGACCCTAACTGGGTATGGAACATAGGTAGCTTACACGACTACTCTTCGACCACGACAAACACCACAGGCGAGTTCACAGGTCCTTACCTAAGTATCGAGAACGATTTCGTCTATAACGACGATTCGGATAACCCGCCAGGTGTTGGTGAGTGCATCGAACTGCCAAACAGCTACGTTAGTATATGTCTTGACAGTCTGACTGTTAAGGACACAGCCTACAAGACGTACACGTTTGAGTTGGACACCAACGCAGACTTGAGTCAAGCTGACGGTGGTTCATCCACATCAGTATCTGCTGTGTACGCCCACACGAACCAGGCTGAAGGATTCCAGATCAAGACTGGTAGTGGATATCTTGATGCCAACGGCACAATATCCAACCCCAAGTCGGATAAGATTTGGCTGTGGAGATGTATGAACGCAACTAACGGTGAAGCAGCATCACTAGGGGTTTACTACAAGGATACCAACAGTAAGACTCAGATGGCAGGTTGTATAGGTAATGTATCAGGAACCTCTAACACCATAGCTGAGGTTAACTACGACAACACAAAGAGTACTGACATGCCTATACTTGTTGAGGGTACAACTGCAGAAAACGGAATCAACGTAACCTTATCGCCTTACATAAGTTCGGACATGCCGTATTACAACGACAACGTATCTATGTGGTGGACGCATGCAGCAGCTGATTACTCCTTTGCAGCTTTGGGAAGCACAGTTTCCTCAGAAGAGGCTGGAGAGTTGAGATGGTTTGGTTACAACGAAACCACTGATGGAAACACAGCTGGTGACGGCTACACAGAGATGTCTATAGGTACGAAGGACGAGGACCACCTGTCAAGGTACGGGATCATAATAAGGGATCCGAAGGCTCACGGTGCCTCAGATGAGGTTGTGTTTGACATACCTGCGGACCAGGTGCAGGCCAACATCGTCATAAAGGGCAGTGCTGCTACAACAAGCGCAGCCGGCGAGACATGTACTGTCGCAAGCATTACGCCTGTGACAAAGTTGGACTCTGAAATAAAAGGTTCAGAGGCCATGTACAACTTGATCGTCGTGGGTGGACCTTGCGCAAACGATGCTGTTACAGCTGTTCCCGGATTTGGAATGACGTGCGAAGGCTGGAGTTTGAAGGAAGGCGAAGGTTTAATCAAGCTGGCAGCGAACGGCAACAAGGTTGCTCTGCTGATAGCCGGTACCAATGCCTTAGACACCAGAAGGGCTGCTAAGGTTTTAGCCAACTACAAGGACTATACCTTATCAGGCACAGAAGCACTCGTCAAGGGAACAAGCCTGACCGACATAACTGTGGAATAAAGGCATAAGCCTTTTTTTTTCTTTTTCTTTTTTCAAAACTTCTCAGAAAGTTTATATATTAGTTCCAATTCTTATTCCCCAGAAAAAAGGAGGTTTGTAAAATGGATTTTAGTAAGAAGAACATAATCATAGGTTCTGTTCTTTTATTGTTGGCTTTGGTTGTTGTTTTCAACTTGGACATGTTTACGGGTGAGGCTGGCAGGGCTCTCTCATCAGTAAGCAAGTCTAACGCTGTGACATCTGCTGAGGTTATTCCTAACAGGATAAAGGCAGGTGAGTACATCAACGTCCACATAACTCCCGGTTCTAAGTGTACCGATAAGAAAATAAGTATTTACAGGGCTAAGGATAATAGGTTTGTCGTTTCTTTTGAGAGGAAAGAAGCAGCTCTGTTCGGTGGTTATCGTTTCTGCAGGCCTGTAGTTGCTAGCTACAGGAGTTGGAACTCTTGGCACGGAAACTATTACGTTCTGGTTAGGGACTTATTGACGAACAAGGACGTTAAAGTTGCCTTTTTTGTTGAATAATTTTTTTTATCACTTTTAAATTACTAAACTTATTTTTTTAGTTGTTATTTTTTGTATTCGAAAACTTTATATATCACCTTGTTTTTATATTTTTCAATTGTAGATATTAAAATCATTATGATAAACAAAAGAGGAGGCAGATTGTCATGAATAAAAAGAGTGTGATCTTATTTGCAAGTTTTCTATTGTTATTGGGTGTTGTTTTGAGTGCGGGTGATCTCAGTTCATTCACCATAAGCACTCCGAGAGGTGACGGGTTTGAGGTTGCAGGTTGGACTACCGGTGGTGTTGAAGCTCTAGTCAACTTGACCGTAACTGCTGCTTCCACCGCGAACTTATCAAACGTTACAGTTGTCATCGACACTGTCGCTGGCAACTATTCATGGAATTTTGCCGGCCAAAGCGGTGGGAGTGTAGTCTTAGACGGGGTTGATGAGTGGAATTACAGCTCGACTTCTGTGTTGGATGCTACTGGCGGTAACTTGACCAGTTGGGAATGTAGGAACGCAACAGGGAACATATTCTCATGTAACTCCTCTACTAACACTATTGACGGTGGTAACCCAACAAATAACTCTATAATAATTATGCTTAACATAACAGGTATTGCAGACGGCTTGGAATCCCTTGACGTCAACTGGACAGCGTATGCTTGCGGTACTGATGTGTGTGATGCTGAAAGTAATGGCGTTGCAAATAGCTCCACCTTCTACTTGAACAGTGACAACCAGCAGCCAAGGCTGATTGAGTTGAACGTTACTGATGGTAACCAAACGCTGCTTAACGGTACTAACATGAGTAGCACCTATCTTGACAGCTCTAATATCATAACTGTTACTGGTATTATCACTGATCAAAAACTTGATGAGACTGGGGCTTACCTCTACTGTGCCTCTAACATTACAGCATCACGCCAGGATTATGAGCAGATATCAACTATTACTCTAAGCGGTAATACATCAAACTTCTCAGTAAACGTGCCAAGCGTGTGTATTAGTGATGGTGACACAGCAACCTTCTTTGTGTTTGCTAACGACTCATTCAATCAGAATATAGAGTTTAATGAATCAGCATTAGCTAGTGGGGGTATACCATTCGCATTGACCATTAACAACACGATAAACCCCAAGATTGCAGTTATCAACGTAACCCAGTCCTATGTGGATTCTGAGGGAACAAGTTATACGGTAACCCGTACGAGCGGTACCAACTTGAATGGCGGTTATTACATGGGTGCTAGGAACTCTACCTTCAATGTTGAGGTCAGCGGTCATCAGAAGTCCGATTCTGTTGCCCTGGTGTTTAAGAACGATTCAACTCCGTTGAAGTATTTGTATAACGGACAGTTTGACCCGGCATCTGTTAACGACACAATTTTAATGTATAACGTAACGGGTGGTTATAACGACAGCACTGGGATAGAAATAGCTATTCTTGAAAACTCTGTTGACTTTGGTAGCTATTCTGACAACGCATCTTTTGAGTTTTACATAATTGCGAACAACACAGACGACAACTACACTGCTGTAGCAGGTCCTTATAGGTTTGAGTTGGACGTATCAGGACCTGGCGAACCGACTATGACCGTGCCTACTGACAGGTCGATAGGCCCGAGAGACTCAATAACCTACACTTGTGAGAGCAGTGATGCTAAGTCAGCAACTGCTAAGATCAAGTGGGAGTTGACAAAGCCTGACGGAACAACGGTGACTAAAAAGTTTGCTGACACCACTTCAAACAAGCACTCAGTAACCTTCACGGGTGATGACACCTCATTAAGCGGTACTTACACGGTTAAGTGTACTGCCTTAGATAATGTGGGCAGAGAGGCTTCGCACACCTCTTCAAGCTCGGAGACCTTCCAGGCGTTTTATTCGATATCCGGCGAAGCTGGTGGTGGTGAAGGCGGTGCAGCAGGAGTTACGTTTGACATCGACTTCTCAACAAGCGACGAGGCAACTTTGAAGGTTCCGCAAGGCACCATCAAGACATTCTCGTTCGACGGTAGTACTGAGCACACGATAACATTCAAGGAGGTTACCTCAACCACAGTTACCTTGGAGATTGCATCAACCCCTGTGACAGTAACCCTTGTTATCGGAGAGGCAAAGAGCGTGGACATAAATGGTGACGGCGTGAACGATTTGGTGGTTAAGCTTAACGGTATAACCAACAGTAAAGCAGACGTTACCTTCACCAAGGTTAAGGAAGGTGCTGACTTGATCGTTCAGCAAGAAGCTCCGACAGGAGAGCAGCCCCCTTCAGGAGAACAGCCTCCGGCAGAGGGAATAACACCTCCGGAAGTTGAAGGTGAAGGTGGAACTGCTTGGATCTGGATAACAGTCATCGTGATCATTGCGGTGATCGTGGTTGGTTACTTCTTGTTGAGGAAGAAGAAGCAGTAAGGCTTCTTTTCTTTTTTATTATATATTTTTTCTAACATAAAACTTTATAAACAAAATTTCTAATTCTAACATCTATGAAACCCTCCCTACTCATTTTTGCATTTCTAGTTTTGTTTTCTTGCATCGTTGTTTCTGAAGGCGAGATGCGCACCCTAGATTTTTCTAACTCCAGCTCTTTGTTAGTTCAGATAGGCGTTGGCGATGGAGTTAGGTTTGATTGGGCTGACAAGAATCATAAGATGGTTATTGGGGCCGTCAACAAAGATGAGCAGCGTGTTGAGATCACCAATTTCATCGAGGGCTCTCCTGTCCCTTATTACACTTCCATTACCCCCAAGACTTTTTTGGAGCTTGATTTTGAGAGGGATGATGTCAAGGATATGAAGGTTTCTCTTATCAAGTTTGTTGACGACAAGACTGTTGTTTTGTTTTTTGAGAAGGTTAGTGAGCCAGAGGTCGTTGAGGAAGCTGAGCAGTTGTGGCCCAACTTTACCGGCTTCTTTTCTGTTTGGCCTTTCAGTAACGTTTATTACAACCTTGCTTTGTACGCCCTGGTTATCATTCTCATACTTGTATTCATTTTTTCCAGCAGGTTTGTCAGGCGCAAGTACAGAAGGTTTAGAAGGTCTATGGTGATTGGTTGATTTCTTCTAAGCAACAGCCGAGAATTGACACTAAGTAATGCGGCAGAACTGACATTAGCCTTGTATAGTCTTTTACTTCTTTTATTAAAAGAATATAATCTCGCCGGGGCTGGGATTCGAACCCAGATATCCCGAAGGAAACAGGCTTACCTGGCATCTCTCAAGGCTTACGCTTCTATTCCTAGAATCTGCGCAATACCAGGTTATGCGACCCCGGCTTTGGGTGGTAACAGTATTGGTATCCCGTCTCTTATCTCGTATTCGTGCTTGCACTTGGTACATGCAAGAGTTTTCTTTTCCTTGCCGTACTTCAAGTCTGCTTTGCAGATAGGGCATGCTAGTATGTCTAACAGCTCTTTTGGCAATGGGTCCTTCATGATATTTTTCATAGAATTTTGATTTATAACGCTTTCTATTGGTTAAACTTGTTTGGTAATAATCTCGCCGGGGCTGGGATTCGAACCCAGATATCCGTGAGGAAACAGGTTTTCGGGACCTGCGCAATACCGTTATGCGACCCCGGCTTTTGCCATTTCTATTTCTTTATCCCCTCCCAGCTCCATTTTTCTATCAGGTGCTTGCACTTAACGCTTGTGTCCGCTACTATGCTGTAACCTTTCTCCTTTGTGTCTTTGCAGAACCACATGTCGTCAAAAGCTTGGCTCTTCTTTTCGTACCTGAATTTTATTTTTTTGAGAACCTCTTTTGCTATCAGCATGCACCCCAGTCCTGCTGCTTCTACCTCTATTACTCTGTCTTGCATGACTTCTTCTTCTGTGAGGTTTCTCGGTTCTTTATCGTCGAGAGTCCATAGTAGCGGTATTATTTTTTTTGTTTCATCTTCCGTTTTGTAAGTGAAGTACAATCCTGTGGTTATCTCTTTTTTGTGTTTCAGCAGTCTTTCTATTATGTCTTTTGGCGGTATCACGTCTTGTTCCAGGCTTAGTAAGTAGTCATAGTTCTTTATCGCTTCTTCCCTTACTATGTTTCTGGAGCTGACTATTCTCTCTCTCGCATTTTCTTTGTACTCGTCTTTTAGCACCTTTAATCCCATGCTTCTCATCTTTTTTGAGTATGCCTGGCTTTTTGAATTATCGACGATTAATAAGCTGTGATTTTTGTAAGTTAACTTCTTTACCGCTTCTGCGTACTGTTTCAGGCAGTAAGATTTATGGTCAGAGGTAGGGCACCCTACCAGTATTTTTGCTTTCATTTTTACATTTCGTTCTTCTTTTGAAGTTCCTTCCAGCTCCACGGTCTGCTTATAACTAAATGCTTTACTAAAAGTGAGGTATCAGCATAAACCTTGTATCCGTTCTGTTTTGCGTCGTAAACGAACATAACGTCGTCAAATCCGTCACTTTCCTTGTTGTATCTGAATTCTACTTTTTCAAGCACTTCCCTGTGCATTATTATGCATCCTGATCCGCACACGTCAACTTCCCTTAATCCTTTGTTCATCTCTTCTGGTTTGAGGAATCTTATCTTTGTCCCTTCCATAACTCCTACTACAGGTCTTAACTTAACCTCTCCTGTTAGTGGCAGTCTTATCGGGTTGAAGTATATTGCGGTAACTATTTTTTCTTTGTGTTTCAGCAGTCTTTCTATTATGTCTTTTGGCGGTATTATGTCTTGGTCTAGGTTTAGGAAGTAGTCGTAATTATTTTCTATCGCGTATTTCCTTAGAAGGTTTCTGCTGTCAACTAATCTGTCTCTTGCTTTTTTTCTGTAACCTACTTTCTCGACGTGAAAACCTTCTTTTTTAAGTCTTTTGTAGAATTCGTCTTTTTCTGAGTTGTCTACAAGCATTACGTGATGGTTTTTGTATATCAGGCTCTTTCTTGACCTCACCAACTCTTCAAAGCAGTATTCGTGCATATCCGAAACAGGCCCCCCTACGAGCACTTTCATTTCCTTATATCGCTCCATCTTTGGTGTTTTGATATGAGGTGTTTGCATCTCACGCTTGTGTCCGCGTATATCGGTATTTTCAGGTTGTAAGCGTCTTTGCAGAACCACCTGTCGTCGAATGTGTTTAACTCGTATCTGAATTTTATTTTTTCAAGTACTTTTTTGCCTATCAACACGCAACCAAGTCCGCACGATACTACTTGAATTACCTGATCCTGGAATACCTCATCTTCACTGAGGTTTCTCATGGTCAGTGTCTTTTCATCAACCAGTTTGTATACCAGCGGTATTAAAACCACCCTACCGTCTGGGACTTGGTTGTAGGCAAAGTAAACTCCTGTTGTAATCTCCTTGCCATGTCTGATGAGTTTTTCTATTATATCCTTTGGGGGTATCACATCCTGCTCAAGGCTTAAGAAGTAGTCATAGCTTTTAATGGTTTTTTCTCTTAGCATGTTTCTCGATTCTATTATTCTGTCCCTTGCTCCCTCGAAGTATGGTCCCTTTATCACAGGCAGCCCTTCTTTCCTTATTTTCTCCACGTATTCATAGTTTTCTGAGTTGTCTACCAGTAGTACGTCGTAGTTTTTGTAAGTCAGGCTTTTTACCGCTTCTGCATACTCTTTGAGGCAGTATCCTTTGTGGTGTGATGTTGGGCATCCGACTAGCACTTTGGGTGGTTCTTTCATGATTTTAGGCTGTCTTAGAATTTTTTAAATCTTTTTATAAATATCCTCTCTTGTAAAGGTAGCTTAATATTATCCCGCCAACGCTTAGCACTACAATGAGGATTATGCTTACTATCGCCAAGGGCTTGTAGTTCTTTGGCTGTTCTTGAATTATCTGTTCTGCTTTTTTTGTTGGTTTCTGTGTTTCCTTCGGCTGTTCTTTTTCTGTCTCTGTTTGGGTATCAACCTTTTCTTCTTCTGGCTCTGTTTGTTGTGCTGTTTCTTGTTTCACGCATTCAACCTTGTCGTAGAACTTCACTTCTGGGTATTGGACTTGTTTGCAGGTATATTTCAGGTTGTTGTTGTAGCCTGCCCAGAGGGTTTTTACTGTGTTGTTGTTTTTGCTGCTGAACTCGTACCTTACCACATATTCGTCCTTCTCTATTCTTATTACTTGCGCTTTGTATGGTAGCGTTCCTCTTGCTGTTTCTTTTCCTGTCATGTCTTTGTACTTGTTTTCTGCTTCTATTATGAAGTCTACAACTTGCATGACGTCCATCTTTGCTATCTCTGATTGTTCAAGGCCACTTATGTGAATGCTTGATCTGAAAAGCCCGTCTTCTTGGTTTTCACAGCTTAGGATGGTTATGTTGAGGTTTTTGCAGCTGAAAACCAATCCAGGACATTCTATTTCGAATGGTGCTGTCCCTATGGTTTTGCTTCCGTCTTCCTGTGTTTCTTTGTATTCTACGTTTATCGGGTATGACCTCTTTGCTGTTAGTATGTTCGCTTCTGATTGGTATGTTGAGTACTCCCTGGCTGCCGTTGTAGACCTGGTTACGTAGTTCGTGTCCCAGCTTCCAGGCATGGCTATCTGGCCTACTTTAACTTCTATTTCGCTTGTGTACACCTTTGCCTTGCTGTCTCCTTTTACTACCACTCTTAGGCTTCCGTCGTTCTTGCACTCCTTGTCATATATTTCTAATGCGTTTACTCCAAGAGTTAGGATTAGTATTATTATGATGCCTGCTTTTATTATTTTCATGTTATATCCCTTTTTTGTTAAAAAGAATAAAAAATTATTGAACAGTGAAGCACTTGCTTACCTGTCTGTTGGTGTACAGTTCTACAACCTTTATGCAGTAGCTTCCCTTCCATTCTGCAGACAGCCTGTAGTCTGCCCATGTTATCTTGTTAGGTCTGCAGGTCCCTCCTCCGCAGTTCTGGTCAAATTCGAAATCAGCCTTCCTCAGTGCTGCCTTTCCGTTGTTGTCGTATAGATAACCACTTCTTCTTATACCCCTTGTTCCAGTCTCTGCTGTTATGTAAACCTTGCTCCCTGCTTTTACCAGACAGTTGGGCTGGTCTGTTATCTTTGGGCTTGCTGACACATAGACTTTGGGCATTTCTGATTTTACGTTTGTTGCTCCGCCTGTGAATTTCTCCAGGTTAAATGCTACAATTACCGCTACAAATAGCAGAACTACCGCTATTATCACAGTCTTTTTGTCTTGAATCATCCCTTCCTCTTATCTTACTGTGAAGCAGCTCTGTACGTCTTTGTTTGTACCTAAATCCTTTACAGTTACGCAGTATCTTCCTTCCCAGTTGTAGTAGATGTTTATTTTAGCTGTTCCTATAACTCCCGGTTTGCATTGTTGTGATCCACATCCTGTTAGCTCTACAGTTTTTACTCTTCTTGCCTTGGCAGAGTTCATGTCATATAGCGTTATTATTCCCCTGCTTCCCTGGCTTCCTGCGTCTACTGTTACGTATAGCGTTTCGCCTTTGTTCAGCGTGACCTCTCCTTGGTCTGCTATGCTAGGGTCTGCTGACAGGTACACCTTTGTTACGCCAACAACTTTCTTTGTTGCTTGTCCTGTGAATTTTTCAAAGTTGAAGGCTATCACAAGTGCAACAAGAATTATAACCAGGCTTACTATTATCGTTTTCTGGCTAGAAGGTTGGAATAGTTGTTTCTTTTTTGATATTTTAACCGCCTCCTTTTTTATTTTTTTACCGTAATAACCTTATATTTAAAAGAAATTTTTCATATTTAAACCTTTCTATGGTATCGATGACGACTAGACCATTGCTGTGTCCATGGCGTGCTTGCACCCGCACTCCTCAAAGTCTATTTGGGGTATTACCTCTGCCATGAGTTTTTTAAACTTGTCTAGGTTTTGGCCCATGACCCTTATTATCCCGTCTATACTAACGTGTTGTTCTTTCCACACGTCATAGTCTGTTACTAGGGATACGGTAGCATAACAAATTCCAGCTTCTCTTGCCAGCACGCACTCTGGCACCATGGTCATGCCCACTATGTCCGCTCCCCAAATTTTGTGCATTGCGCTCTCTGCTTTTGTTGAGAACCTCGGCCCTTCTATCACCACACAAGTTCCATTTTCGTGATGGGGTATTCCAAGCTTTTTTGCCCCTTTTATTAGGATATCCCTTAGTTTATTGCATGTTGGGTCTGCTATGCTTATGTGGCAAACCTGGTTGCCTTCGTAGAACGTTGATTTTCTTTTTGTTGTTCTGTCTATGAATTGGTCAGTAAACACTAAGTCACCCGGTTTTATCTCTTCCTTTAAAGAACCTACTGCTCCTGTTGCTATTATGTGTGTAACCCCCAATTCTTTCATAGCCCATATGTTTGCCCTGTAGTTCACGTCTGTTGGGTTTATCCTGTGCCCCTCTTCATGCCTTGCTATGACTACCATGTCCACCCCTTTGAATTTTCCCGCTGTCACAAGGCTGGAGGTCTTTCCGTAGGGTGTGTGCACCTTTATCTTTTTTGCATCCTCGAATAGGTTGGGGTCGTATACCCCTGACCCGCCTATGATTCCTACTTTTACCATAAAGTTTCTAACTCTTTGAAATTTAAATAAATTACTATATTCTTATTTATGACAACAAAGCTTTTAAACTAATTTTTAGCACCGTGTAAAGATGGATTCGGGTTTTAAAAGGCTTATTTTGTTATACTTTATGTTTGTTTTAGTTAAGCTTCTTTTAGTTTCTTTCATTCCAGCCCCCTCTGCGTTTAGTGACGACTACGTGTATGTTAAGATGGCACAGAGCTTTTATGACTCTCTGACATTTTCCATTCACGGCGTTCCAACCCATCAGTACCCACCGCTGTACCCTATTGTTTTATCATTTTCCTATATCCTTGACGATATGAGGTATGTTTACTTTGTTATGAAGTTGGTTAACGTTTTATTATCTTCTTTGATAATCTTTCCTGTTTTTTTGCTTGCTCGTGAGTTCCTCTCTGATAAAAAGTCTTTGCTCGTCGCTGTCTTGGTTTCTGTTTTGCCTTCTAACTTTTCTTTCTCTGGCTACATAATGGCAGAGAATCTCTTCTACCCCCTCTTCATGTTCTCAATGTATTTTGTCTACAAGTCATTTACAGGCACTGCTTACCTTAACGATGTATTTGCTGGTTTGTTTATCGGCTTGACTTTTCTTTCCAGGAGCATAGGCATTGTTCTGGTTCCAATAACTTTTCTTTTGTTTTGTGCAAGGCTTTTCCAGAAAAGAGATGCTTTGCTTGTTAGGAAGATACTTGTTATAGGCCTTGTTTCTTTTCTAGTGGTTTCTCCTTGGCTTGTCAGGAACGGTCTTTTGTTTGGCTTTACAACAGATGGAATTTTGGGTAGCTATGCCTCTGAATTGTCTGATAGCAGGGTTGGTGAGGCTTGGTCAGCTTTTTGGCCTCTCGTTACTTGGTCGCTTGTTTATCTTGGTTATATCGCTCTTGCCTCTGGTGTAGTTTTTTTTATCCTTTCATTTATGGTTTTTAAGCGTAAAGCTAATGACAAGTTGTTTTTGTTTTCGTTGCTACTTGTTATTTCAGTCATTTTGTCTGTTTTAGTCGTGGCAAATCACAGCTCGAGTGGCAACAGGGATTATGTTATATACACCACCATCTTTAGCTGGCTTACTGGTAGGGTTATGGGTCGTTACATAGATTTTGTTTTGCCACTTGTTTTAATAGCTGGTTTTGTTGGTTTGCAGCTTTACAAGAAGAAATCTCTGATTTTCTATTCACTTCTTACGATGTTATTTTTGTTTTTTGCCTCTCAGATTGTCTTCTTCCCTCTCTTTCCAGTTAACAATCCGTCTTTGACGCATTTCGGCTTTTTTGTTTACGCTTTTGACTACCTTGTTTACGGTGTTTCTACCTTCACCCCTGTATTCTCCCCTGTTTCCCTTGTCTTTTTTATACTTCTATTCGTACTACTGCCTCTTATCTCTTTAATAATTCTGTATGTTCTGGGGTTTAATTTAAAAAAGCTTTTTTTGCTTTTCTTAATCTTGTTTTTATCTTCTTCAATACTGGTTTTTGCAGTCAATTATTACAACTCTGAAATGTTTTGGTACAGGAATGAGGGCATGCAGCTTGGGCTTTGGATAAATGACAATGTTAAGCAGCACTCTGTTTTCCTGTTTGACTGGGATGACAGCTGTAAGATTGAAAAGTTGGGAGAAGTGTGTGTATATGAGGGTTTTTCCGACGGTTCTTCTGTGAGCGTGATAGATTTTTGGATGGATCATGACGTGTTTATAGGGGATGTTTCAAACCGCGAAGGTTTTGATTATTTGGTTACTAAGAAGGTGCTTGATTTGCCCATTGTTTATCAGAGAGGCGAAATTTATTTATACAGGGTTGTTTGAGGTAGAGTGGCCATGAAGGTTATGATTACGATTCCGGCTTACAACGAGCAGAGGACTATTGGTAGATTGGTGTCTGATATAAAGCAGGTCATGGACAGAACCAAGTACGATTACAAGGTTTTGGTGGTTGATGATGGCAGCAGGGATGCTACTGCCAGAGTTGCTCGAGAGGCTGGTGCAATGGTTGTTTCTCATCCTATCAACTACGGTCTTGCCGAGACCTTCAGGACAGAGATTCAGGCTTGCTTGAAGATAGGTGCTGACGTTATTCTTCACACAGATGCTGATGGCCAGTATCTCGCTTCTGACATGCCGAGATTATTAGAACCTATAGGGCTTGGCTACGACCTTGTTCTCGGCTCGAGGTTTAGGGGCAAAATAGAGTATATGCCCTGGATCAAGCGTCTTGGCAACGTTGCTTTTTCTAATGTGATATCAAGAATAATTCGTATGAGGATAAGTGATTGTCAGACCGGTTTTAGGGCTTTCACGAGGAGGGTTGCCGAGTCTATAGTTTTGACTTCAAGTCATACTTACACCCAGGAGCAGATAATAAAGGCTGTGCGCCAGAAGTTTAGGGTGGTTGAGGTGCCTGTCTATTTTGCTAAGAGGTATGGTAAGAGCAGGTTGATGAAGGGCCCCTTTGAGTATGCCTTCCGTGCTTGGATAAACATCCTGAGGATTTACCGTGACTATGAGCCTTTGAAGTTTTTTGGTTGGGTTGGTGCTTTTTTTATTCTCACGGGGTTTTTGCTTGGCCTCTGGCTTGTTTATCTTTTTTTGACAACAGGCGTTGTCGGTCACCTTCCTTCTACTATCCTCACTATGCTCCTCATAATTACCGGTGTCCAGATAGTCTTGTTCGGATTTTTGGCTGACATGAACAGGAAGTAGCTTTTTGATAAAATTTAAATGCTGTCAAATTTTATAAAAAGAGGTAAAATGAAGGCTAAGAACATCTTTAAGCTTATTTTTGGTTTGTTGTTTGTACTGGTCATATTTTATTACGTAGGTTTTGATAAGATTTTTAGCGCTTTTAAAAACTTCAAGTTGATATATCTTTTGGCTATACCTCCATTTGTTTTTTTATCCTACTTAGGGGGAGTTTACAGTTTGTATATACTGGTAAGGGCTTCCGGTTTCGGATTAGGTTTTTGGAATCTTTTCAAGTATTACCTCCTCAGTTTGGCCACGGGCATGTTGACCCCTGGCAGGATAGGTGAGTTCTCTATGCTTTATTTCTTGAGAAAAGAAAGTATCCCCCTAGGCCAAGGCGCTGCCATTTCTTTTTTGGATAAGTTCATCTCTTTTATCGCTGTTTCAATAGCTGCTTTGGTGGCCCTCTTTATTTTCGTTATACCCAAGAACTTAATCTTAGGTTTGGTCCTTGTTTTATCATTCGTCTTTTTTGTTGCGGTCTTCTTTTTCTTCTCTGAAAAGGGGCGCTATCTGATACGTCGGTACCTGTTGAGGTCTTACTCAATCCATTTTGAAGGTTTTTCAAAGCTTTTATTTTTCCTTTTAAAGAATAAGCCTCAGGTATTGCTTATCAACTTTTTTGTGTCAGTAACCAAGTGGTTTTCCCTCGCCTTCATGAGTTACTTCATTTTCCTGGGCCTTGGCGTTTACGTTAACCCCCTTTACATATTTTTGATTACAAATTTTTGTGCTGTGGTCACCCTAATTCCCATTACTTTTAACGGTCTCGGTTTCGTTGAACTGTCCATACTGTTTTTTTATAGTAAGCTAAACGTTCCCAAAGAGGTTATTCTAAGTCAGGACCTTATAGTCGTACCTATACCATATGCTTTCCTTCTTCTGGTATTGGTGGTTTTCATAGAAGAGTTCAAGTACGTTAAGAAGGTGTTTAAAGAGGAATTTAAGGTATAAACTTAAGAGTTTATCGTTTCTTTGTACACTTCAAGCATTTTCTTGCTCATCAGCTCCTTTCTGAAACAGTTTTTTACCCTCTCATTACCCTTCTTGCCCATCTCCTTGGATTTTTCAGGGTTATCAAATATGGCCTTTATGGCCTTGTGTATCTCCTCTGGGTTTTTTGGACTGACCAAGAAGCCTGTATCCTCTGTTACTACCTCTGGTACGCCACCGACGTTGGGCCCTATAACAGGCGTCTTTGTGGTCATAGCTTCCATGTAGACAAGACCAAGCGCTTCGACCATAGATGGCATGATAAACACGTTTGCTTTTTGGTAAGAAGGTACCAGGTCTGTTTCTGGTATGCGTTTCACGAATTGGAAGTTGTCCTCGGCGTTGTGTGTTTTTATGAAGCTTTTTATCTCTGTCATATATTTTTTCGGCGCGTCTCCAACCATTATGTACTTTGTGTCTGGATAATACTTCAAGGTTTGTGGTGCTGACATTATAACGTCTTTAGCCCCTTTCCTTTCCATATTTCCGCCTATGAATAAAACAGTGTGGTTTGTGTATTTGTCTTTAGCTGGTTTTACGTTGAATTTCTTGTAGTCTATACCGTGGTGTATCACACTTACTTTCTCTTCAGGAATTTTTGCTTCTTTCACAGCAATGTTTTTTACATAGTTGCTGTTTGAGGTTAATTTTGAAGAGTTCCTTATCGTTCTAACATTAAAGTATTTTGTTATGTTGTGGTGGGGATACCTGTAGATAAAATCAGAGGATTTGTAAGGGAATTTTGAGGGATTCCATGACGCAGTTAGTGTGTAGTAGTCGTGCAACGTGGCAATGGTTTTTATATTTTTGTTTAAGGTCTTGTAGTCTATGAAAGAAGCGCTGTTTACGTCTATGTTGTGCAGGATATCATATTGTTTCAGTTCTGCTTTTTTTAAGTATTTCCTAACAGCTAATCCGAAAATAATCCTTTGGTCCACTACAGTTCTGTTTTGCTTTTGTGAAGCTGATTTGTGTAAGAAGCTGACAGAATCTAGCTTCAGTCTTTTTATAACGACATTTCCTTCTTCTTCACTCAGCTTTGATTCGGAATCCTTTACCCAGTTTGTGAGTACCGTGACCTCGTGTTTTTTTTTGAAGTCCTCTATTAGGTTTACTGCAAACCTTCCAGTCCCCCCAAGAGGATATGGGGGGTATTCCATGGTGGCCATTAAAATCTTTAAGGTTTCCATTTTTCAGGGCTCTTTTTTTAGGATCATCTCTATCCTTGGAAGCAGCAGGTTTTTGAATGGCAGGAACTTGTATGGTTCTTTTTCTACCCAGAACCCTGCTTCCTTTATTGTGTGCCAGACAAAGCTGTAATTGACGTATTTTCTATGTTGTGGCCTGAAGTTGTTGTGTAGTATCCCTATCATGAACATAACTCTTTTGGTTAAGAAGTAGGTGTTTGGTAGCAAAAGTTCTGCCTCCCCTCCATATTTGAGTATTCTCCAGATTTCCTTCATGAATAATGCCAGTGGTACATCAAGGTGTTCTACAACGCTGTCCAAGTATATCTTGTCTATGGAATCATTTTCAAAGGGTAGCGGTAGCTTATTTAGGTCCCAGACTATGGGGTTTCTCAGCCCTTTTATGAGTTTAGGGTCTAGGTCTACAAAAATGTTTGCATCCTCTCTAGGGTTCCTTCCAGGTCCGAATTCAACTATCTTTTTTTCTCCTGGTTTTGTTTCTAGTTTTATTTTTTTCATCTAAACCGCCTTTATAACCATCTCTATTATTTTTTTTGCAGGATTCTTGTGAGGTGTATGTAATAACTGATAAGATTTCTTTGCGGATTTTAAATTTGCATGTCTCAGGGTTAAAATTCTTTTGAACATCGATTTGTGGAGGTATGCTTTCCTGGGGTCAAAAAGGTACTTCAGTCTCAGCTTTGCATATTCCATGTAAATCTTATCCCTGTAATAGATTATCTCTTCTTTTGTAAGTCCCTCGATTTTTAGGGTGCTATGATGCTTGTCCATTTCAGTCATGCTCTGATATTCTAGCATGCCATGCTCGAATGCATAACTGTAAAGGTCTGTCCCGGGCATAGGTGTTGTAATGTAGGCTGTTAGGTAATCCGGCCTTATTTTTTTTATCAGGTCTATTGTTTCCTTGATGGTTTCTTTTGTTTCTCCAGGGCTTCCAACCATAAACGAAGTGTTAGTTATTATACCGAGCTGGTTGCACCATTTGAAGTATTGTATTATCTGTTCAACTTTTATACCCTTCCCCAGTTCGTCGAGTATTTTTTGCGAGCCAGACTCTACACCAACAAATATTGATATGCATCCAGCCTTTTTCATTTCGCTTAATGTCTCGTAGTTTACCGTACCCACCCTAGCTGTCGCAATCCATGGTATTTTTATCTTCCTCCTTATAATCTCTCCACAAAGTTCTTTTACCCACTCCTTGTTCGCTGTAAAAGTATCAGCTGTTATGTCTATCATGTTGAGCTTATAATTCTTTAGCAGGTACTCTATTTCATCGCATATCAACTTCGGACTCCTGTATCTTATCCTCTTCCCCCACATAACGTCTGAAGTGGGTTGGCAGAATTTGCAGTTGAACGGGCATCCCCTGTTTACTATTACGTGTGTGTAAGGCATCATTAGAGGGGGTGGTTGGATGTTTTTTAAGTAGTGCTGCATAGGCAATAAATCCCTTGCTGGTGGGGGTATACTGTCAAGGTTTTCTATGAAAGGAAGTCTTTTTGTAAACTTTATCTGGCCTTTTTTGTCTTTGTAGTAAAGATTGCCAACTTCTTCAAGGCCTCTTCCATTGTCCAAGGCTTCAATCAGTTGTAAGAAGCTGATGTCTGACTCGCCTATCATGCACATGTCCACATAAGGTTCATTTAAAACTTCTTTTGGCATCACACTTGCATGTGGCCCCCCGAAAATCACGACTGCATTAGGAACACTCTCTTTGGCTATTTTTGCATACTTAAATGCGTGATCGATAAACATGGTTTGTACAGAAAACCCAATCAAATTAGGGTTATAATCTTTGACTCTCCTAGAAAAATCTTCCTCATCTTTAACTACGTTGGAATCAAGGATGCTGACTTCATATCTTTTACTCCTGATGATCGATGCTAGGTAAGCTATACCTAATGGGGGTATGGCATGCCTTGTCGGACTTGGGTATACGAGCATAGTTTTAATCATAAGTGTCACCTAAAAAGTCAGATTCTTGAAATCACTCCTTTGTTTAAAAACGTTTCTTTTAGCATACCAAGGGTAAAAACACTTTCCTTACGAATTTGCCAAGGCCTACCCTTCTCTTCTGATTTATTATGCCTAAGATGGTTTTTATATCCCCCTCCTTTATTTTTCTTAAAAAAGTTCTAGTTATCAGTTTTCTGTATGCTTTTTTTCTCAGCTTTATTATCTCTTCTGCTGTGAGGTTTTTTGTGAAATACACCTTGCCGTCGATGTCTGCGCTCATCAATGCGAAGTTGTCCCAGTTCACTTCGTTTGGATTCAATGCATCTTCTTTTATAGCCAGTTCCCAGAGCGGGGTTCCTGGTAGTGGTGTGCATATGCTGAACTGTATCTCGTCTGCGTTGAGCTTTGTAGCAAATTCTATTGTTTTTTCTACGGTTTCCTTAGTGTCCCATGGTAGGCCTATTATGAAGTATCCTTTTGTTTTTATCCCTGCTTCCTTTGTTGTCCTGAATGCGTTTTCTGCCTGTTCTAAGGTTATTCCCTTCCCTACCTTTTTTAGTACATCCTCGTCTCCACTCTCAACCCCGTAATTTATCTCTATGCACCCTGCCCCTTTCATCGCTTTTAGGGTTTCTATGTCCACGTTGTCAACTCTTGATATGCATATCCATTTTATGTTTAGTTCTCTTTTTTTTATCTCTCCGCATATTTCTATAACCCTCTTCTTGTCCAACGTGAAAAGGTCGTCTTCTATGTAGATTACTTTTATGTTGTATTGTTTGTATATTTCTTCCATTTCGTCGACTACTCTTTTTGCGCTCATAGCCCTCCACATTCTGCCTTCTGTTTTACAGCAGTAGACACAGGCATAAGGGCAACCCCTGCTGGTGAGAATGGTTGTTGATTTTTCATTTTCCATGTAACTTACGTATTCGTTTATCTTTAGAAGGTGTCTTGCTGGCATTGGTATCCCGTCGAGATTTTTGTTGAACTCCCTGTCTTGGTTTATTATCACACGGTCTTTGTCCTTGTAGGCAAGTCCTTTTATTTTTGAGAAGTCCTTTTTCTGTTCCAGTTCTCTTGCAAGTTCCACTATCGTTTCTTCCCCCTCGTATCTTACTGCGAAGTTTACGTCGTTCTCTTCCATAACTTGTTTTGTCATCATGGTTATGTGTGGCCCGCCTAGAACTATCGGAATTTTTTTGTCTGCTTCCCTTATTTTTTTTATTAAGTTTTTTACTTCATTGTAGAACACGGTTAACACGGATATTCCTATCAGGTCGTATTTTTTGATTTCTTCTCCCATGTCCACTTTTTCTATGTTTAAATCTATTATTCTTACTTCATGGCCTTCTCTTTCAAGCGATGCTGCTAAGTAAGCCAGACCTAGGGGAGGCCTAGTTGTCATAATCTCCTTTATGTTCTCCATTCTCGGATACAGCAACACTATTTTCATCGTTCCAGAATTATGTTTGCTATTTGGTCCCCCAACCTTTTGCTTTCGAATTCTTTTACTTTTTCCTTTCCATTTCTGGCTATTTTGTTGTATAGTTTTTTGTCCTTGTTTATTTTTATCATTTGTTGTGTTAAACTATAGGTGTTTTCCGCTTTGTACAGTAATCCGTTCTCTTCATGTTTTACCACCTCTCTGACGGCATCTAGGTCTGCTGCTATTATTGGTTTTCCGCAAGCCCAGTACTCTAGCGCCCTCAGCGTGAGTCTTACCCTTCCTGAAAGTTTGTTTGGGAGTATAACCAAGCCGACGTCAGACTTTGCTGTCAGTTCATTAACCTCTTTTTGTGTGACCCATCCCGTGAATTTGAAATGTTCGTCCATCTTTTCTTGCTCTATCTTTTGCTTTAATATAGGCACTACTTTGCCGTCGCCAACAAGAAGTATTTTGAATTTGATTTTTTCTTTTTTCAGCTCTTTTGCAACTGGTATGAGTATTTCTAAGCCGTCTTGAGGATCCATCCCTCCTTGAAGTATGTATGTGAACTCTTTTTCTTTTTTTGTTTTAATTGGGTGGAATACATCAAAGTTTACGCAGTCATAAACAACATCAACTTTCCTTCCGTATTTCTTTTCAAGTATTTCAGCTATTGTTTTTGTGTTTGTTATCACCCTGTCTGCATTTTTAATGGTCCACGCTTCAAGCTGGCCTACAATATTCAGCAAACCTTTTTTGAATCCTTTGTTCCCCATGCTGTCGCTTACGAATTCAGCCACAAAGTCTGTTGGGTCGAAAACCATTTTTTTCTTCAGCAACTTTGCTGCTACGAGTGCTGGGAAGCCGCAAATTGCGTTATGCGCAAACACCAAGTCTATGTTCTTATCTCTCATTATGCCTATCGCTTTTATTGTTAAGAAGGGGTTGTTAATGCCATATTTTATTATCTTCTTGGGGTCATTCCTGTTTATGTATTTCATAGGTATAACTTCATATCCCAAAGCCTCTTCAGCTTCCTTTTTGTCAGTTCCTATAGGTGCAAACATCACGACTTTGTGTCCTGCCCTCTTGAATGCTTTTGCAACAGAGTCAACTCTTGGAGCCCCACCTCCCCTGTTGGGCCACATCATGTCATTAACCATCAGCAGGATGTTCATCTCAGCACCTTCTTGAAGTCTTTGAATCTCAACTTTGTGTTTGTTTCGTAGATCAATGGTATTATACCGTGCGGTTTTTTTCTGTAATCATGTTTTGGGCATACCCTGTACTTGTCAGGGTACATGTAACATTTTAGCAGGATTTTGTTCCCGTTTTGTGACTTATATGTTTCTAGCATTTGTTTTTTTATTTGCATTTCTTCCGGACTCATATTAAGAATTATCGTTTCTCCTTTTTTGTTTGGGAATTCTGGCGGGAATGTGTAGAATCCTAATCCGCTTAGCCGCCTTGCCCTTCTCGTGCATCTTTTTAGGAACATCTTCAGCTTGTTGTTGTACATCGGGAACTCGTAGACTAAGATTTTTTCTTTCAACCCTTCTGCTGCTTGGCTGACTATGTAGTTTGTTATGTCATGCTCATAGTTTCCGCCTTCGAATGCTGGTACGTAAACCTCGCCTGCTTTGTTTTTTTCTATTAGCATTTTTACTGTTTCAATTAGGTTATCCACAGACGTTTTATCTGTTAAGTCTGAACCCTTGTGTTTGAGGAATACAAGATTTTTTACTCTGACTATCTTCATCGCTTCTTTTGCTTCCTCCCTCCTTGCTTCACTCTGTTCGTAGAATTCCCCGTCTGTTATGTAAACGACTGTTACTTTCCCTTTTTCCGCTACCGTCCTGATTATTTTAGCTGCGCATCCTATCGCTTCGTCATCTGGATGGGCTGCCACTATCATAATGTTTTTCATAAAAATCTCTTTATTTTTCATTACACCACTTATATTAATCTTTCCAAATTTGAATAGAAGGTTATTTAAATACTTAATATTTTTTCTATCCTCTGTATGAAAAAAATATCTTTTTTAGGGAATAAAGTAAAGGTTGGTTACACTTTCTTGGCCCAGGCTTTGTCCTATTTTAGCAGGTCTGAAAGGGTTCACTCCAAGCCACTAATCCTTAATCTTGAGCCTACAAACAATTGCCCTATGAAGTGTGTGATGTGCCCTCGCCAGTACATGAAAAGGAAGGTGGGTAATATGGGCTTTGAGTTGTTCAAAAAGATAATCGACCAGGTTAAGGTTTATCATAAGTATATAGAGTTGCTTCATTTTGGTGATCCGTTGATGCACCCCCAAATTTTTGACTTTGTTGATTACTGCCACAAGAAGGGCATCAAAGTTTATTTTTCTGTTAACCCTACACTCCTCACCCCAAAAATATCTGAGAAGGTGATAGGCTCTGGGGTTGATTATCTCTACATAGCTCTTGACTCTGTTGATGACGAGTCTTACAAAAAGGTTAGGGGTGCTGGCGCAAACTACAGCAAAGCTATTTCTAACATAGAGTACCTGGCAGATTTAAAGGTTAAGAGGAAATCAGACAAGCCACACATAGAAGTTGGTCTGATTTACATGGAGTTGACAAAGAATCAAGTTGACACCTTTAGGAAGAAATGGCAAATTCCAGGGGTTGATGGCACTGTCATAAAGCAGTTTTCCAGTTTTGGTATCAACCCATTGCTCAGTCTAGCTGACGAGTCTACTTCGAAGATGATTAAGGAGAAGAGCATATATCCCTGTTTCACCCCTTGGCATTACTTAACTGTACTCTGGGACGGTCGCGTTGTTCCTTGCTGTTACGACTATGACGGTAAGTATGTCGTTGGTGATTTGAAAAGGGAGTCTTTAGAGGATGTTTGGAATAACTTGAACATGAGAACGCTAAGGCACCAACACATAACCAATAAGTTTGGAAACAATGAGATGTGTGCCAAATGTAATGAGGGTTATGGTTGGCCGGGTTTTAATGAGCCTGTTAAGCTTTCTTACTATCTTTCTAGGAAACTTGGGAGGGTATTTTCTTCTAGGTTGAAGGGTAAAAAGTCTTACAGTAGGTTTTGAATATGAAAACCATCGAAAGGCCTCTGAAGGAGTTGGTGAAGGGAGCTGGTATCTATCTAGCTGGCTTGATTATTTCTAAGCTTTTTACTTATTTTTATAGGTTGATGATTGCTAGGACCGGTACAGAGCAGTACGGTATACTCAGCTTGGGTCTTTCCTTTATCGGGTTTCTAGCGATTTTTGCAACCCTTGGAATGAACAACGGTGTTTTGCGGTACGTTTCATATTATCGGGGTAAAGAAGACGATTCTCACATAAGGGGGGTTGTGCTTTTTGCTTCAAGAGTCACCTTGTTCCTTGGTTTGCTGATTGCTTTCCTGTTCTTTGTCTTTTCTGGTTGGATTAGTCAAACCTTTTTTCCTCATATAGATTACGATAAGCTAAGCTTGATATTCAAGTTGGTTGCTTTGGTAATACCTCTTGCAGCTCTTAACTTCATTTTCTATGCAGCCTTCGAGGCGTTTCAGAAGCTGCAGTACGAAGTTTACACTCGAAACATAATCGAAACATCTTCCAAGTTAATTCTCAGCGCTGTTCTCATTTACCTTGGTGTCAGCGTTATAGGCCTCACGGTTGCTTATGTCTTTGCAGTGTTCTTAGCCTTCATATTCACTTTGTATTTTCTTGAGAAGAAGGTTTATCCTATATTCAGGGGTAAGGTGGTTCCTCTTTACATCAACAAAGAGCTCCTTTCTTACTCCTGGCCCCTTGTTCTTAGCAGTTTTTTCATAATAATTCTCGGCTCTATCGATACCTGGATGCTTGGTTACTTCAAGAACGCTTCTGATGTGGGGGTGTATAATGCTGCCTACCCCACAGCCCAGCTTATTTTGTTAATCCCTTATGCCTTTTTGGCTTTGTTCCTACCTATACTAACAGAGCTTTACGCAAGAGGTGAGAAATCATCCTTTGAATCGATCTGTCAGATAACAACTAAATGGATATTTATCCTTACCTTGTTGCCCCTGAGTCTGATCCTCTTTTTCTCTAAAGACTTTCTCGGGGTTTTTTTCGGTCAGGTGTACTCTGCTGGTTACTTAGCCCTAATCATGCTTTCCATAGGTTTTTTCGTTTACTCCGCTGCCATGGCTTTTCAGAATATTCTGATGGTTGTGGGGAAGACTAAGCTCATTTTCTTTAATTATCTGGTTGTAACCGTCTTTGCTGCCATCCTAAACATATTCCTTATTCCCAGATACGGTGTTAACGGTGCTGCGTTCGTCACTTCCCTTTCTTACATCTTATTGAGCATCCTTATCCTTGTTGAGAGTTACCGTTTTGCTCATGTTAAATTCTTCAAGTTGCATTATTTCTTAAAGAGTCTGGTTGGAAGTGGTGTTGCAATCCTGGTTACGTTCTTGGTGCTTAATTTCTTTGTTAATACAGTTAGCATCTACATAATTGTCATACTCTCACTTGTTGCCTCATTGCTTTACCTCTTATTCCTCTTTTTCACAAAGGCATTTTCAAAAGAGGACCTGATGATTGTAGATGCTATACAGAAGAAGTTCGGCTATAACTTACTTGGTCGTATAAAGTTTTTCAGGAGGTTCTTAGAACCTTAACACCATAAAAAGTTATTTAAATCTAAAAATATCAGTTTGTAGGTGGTAACTTATGAAGCCTAAGTTTTTTTTCATACACAGCAACTCTCCTGCTAAGAGTAACTCGCCTGTTTTAGGTGTAGGTTATCTTGCTGCTGTTTTGAGGAAAAATGGGTATGATGTCAAGCTTTTTGACGGTTCCGCATTCCATGCTTCTTATACCGATGATCAGATTCTTGATATGATTGAAAAGTTCAAACCCTCATTTGTTGGTTTTATCATGATGAGTTACAGGGTTATTTTGAGCTATGATATGATAAAGAAGGTCAAGCAAAGATTTCCAAGCATAAAGATTTTAGCAGGAGGGCCACACCCAACCATAGTTCCTAAAGAGGTTCTTGATAACGGCGTTGATATAGTTGCTTTGGGGGAGGCTGAAAACACGGTTCTTGAACTGGCTAAGTTCTATGAGGGAAAGAAGAAGCTTAAGGATGTTGACGGAATTGCTTTCAAGAATGAAGGTAAGGTTGTTTTTACAAATCCTGCTAAACTGGTCACAAACCTCGATAAGATACCCTTTCCTGCTCGTGACCTTTTTAATATCGATGACTACGCTCGCACAAAGGAGGAGGTTGATTGTTTCGCAGGTCAAATCCTGACAAGCAGGGGTTGCCCTTACAGCTGTACTTTTTGTTGTAACATCATAGGTGGTCGTCATTACAGGTTCAGGAGTCCTAAGAATGTTATAGCAGAGATGGTTTCTCTTAAACGCAAATACGGGGTTTCTCATTTTAACTTTATCGATGACTCTTTTTCTATTAACCTAGCGAGGATTAAGGAGTTTTGCAAGCTTTTGAAGAAAGAGCCTGAGCTTGAAGGTGTTACTTGGGCTTGTCACTCTCGTCTTGATTTCGTAACCAGGGAGCTTTTAGAGGAGATAAAGGCTGCTGGCTGCACCAGGATTACTTACGGTATCGAGAGCGGTGATAATGAAACGTTGAAGCTTGTTAAAAAAGGTCCTTTGTTTACGGTTGAGAAGGCAAGAGAAGTGGTTAAAATGACTTATGACTTGGGGCTTCCCTGCACAGTAACCTTCATGTATGGATTTCCTTGGGAGACGCCTACTCATATAGATAGGACCATAAAGGTCATGAAGGAGTTGAGCCCTTACGTCTACCTTATAATGCGTGGCGGCATCCTAGTTCCTTATCCCGGTACAGAAATTTATGAAACTTACAAAGATAATTATGGCTTTGAGAACTGGTGGTTGAAACTTGACAGGTTTACTGGTTATGATAGAGTTTATCCACAACCAATTTTTAGGAAGATTTTCTTTAACGATCACGGCATGTTGGACAAGTCAGGATTCTTTAACTACAACAGGAGTGTTAAGAAGAAGATTAGGGAGGCTGAAAGGTTTGTTAACAAGCAGTTTATAGACAGGAAGTCTAGCGATAGCGGTGACAAGTTCCGTGCTACTTTGATAAGGATTTTCATGTATGCATTGTTGTATTCTTCAAAAGCTGCCTATAAAGTTCACCCTTTATTCGAGCATTACATGGTGGAAAAGCCTTACGAGTTTGTTAGGAATAACAGGATTTACTGGAAGATAATGAGGGGGAAGAAGTTCGTGCCTAAATGATTTCTTAACGCGCGAATAAAATTTAGCAATAAACACGATACGAGCAATTGAGTTTTCAATTACCAAAAAATTTAAATAAGTATAACGTAAGGGTAATGGGTGTGAGAAAGGTTTCATATTTAAGAGTAAGAAATGGCATCGGTATATTTTTTAGAGGCATAAAAAGAGGGGCAAATGGATGAATGTTCTTATCACAGGTTCTGAGGGTTTTATTGGTACGCATCTAAAGGAAAAGTTAATCAGCGAAGGGCATAGTGTCATAGGTATTGACAATTTATCCCACCCGTGCAGGTTTAGAAAAGGGGAATTTATAAAAGAGGATGTTAGAAATATAAGTAAGCACTATAACATAATACAAAATTGTGATTACATAGTCCACCTTGCTGCGCAAATAAATGTTGAAAAATCTTTAATAGACCCTGAAGACACAGTACAGGTCAATACAATAGGAACTTTGGGAGTTTTGGAAATAGGAAGAAAGCTTGATATTCCCGTTATTTTCGCATCTTCAACAGAAATATACGGCGATAAGAAAAGTAATGGAAAAATGGATGAGAGTCACGTTATGCACCCAAAGAGCCCATATGCTGCTGCTAAAATGGGTGCAGATGGTTTATGCAAAGCTTATCATTATTCATACGGGCTACCTGTTGTTATAGTTCGTAATTTTAATACTTTTGGCAAATACCAAAGCGATGATAAATGGGGAGCGGTTATTGCCAAATTCGCAGATAGGCTCGCCGCTGATAAACCACCTGTAATATTTGGCGATGGGACCCAAAAAAGGGATTTTATGGATTACAGGGATGCTATCAATTTTTACATGCTGATGCTTAGAAAAGGGGATCATTGGGGGAAAGAGTTTAACGTTGGGCTGGGTAAAAATATATCTATAAATGAACTTGCCACGAAAATGATCAGGTTATTTGGTAAAGACAGTATGAAGCCGGTACACACGGAACCGAGACCGGGAGAGGTTCATGAATTTTTATGTGACAATACTAAGGCTTTAGAACTTGGTTGGAAGCCAAATACAGATTTTGATGGTTTGTTAAAAGAATACGTGGATTGGAAACTTAAATACGATACAAAACACGAATGAATTTAAAGGTATATTCTTGCTGGATGTTTTTTTATCAAGACAGTCGTTTGATTTATTTTTGTTTTCTCACCCTTAAAACTATGTCCATACCGCCTGCCGGGAATATGTGGGATAAAAGCGTTTCGTAAAAATGCGGGAATCTCTTTGCCAGCAGGCTTATGCCTATAACCTTGTAGCTTTTTCTGAACTTAAATTCTTTTTTTAAATAATCAAAAAGGTATATTTTCATGGGTACTTCTGGATGGATTTTGTTTGTGAAGTGGTCAAAGGTTTTGTATGTGAAGAAGGTTTTATGTGTGGGGTCGTCAAATGCTGATTCGCTTCTGAAATAAGGCACTTTTATTTCAACCACCGCACCTGGTTTGCTTATTCTGTGTATCTCTTTCATCACTTCTGGTATGTTGGTTAGGTGTTCTATGACATCTTCCGCATGTACGTAGTCAAATGTGTTGTCTTTGAATGGGTATGGAAATTTTTCTAGGTCGTGTACCACATCAACGCCGGGGTATTTTTTAATGTCTAAGTTGATGAACCCTCTGAACGGTTTTAGTCCGCTTCCTAGATTTAGTTTTTTAATTTCCATGTTTTAGGAAATTAACAAATCTTTTTAGGGCTTGGTCCTCTTCGAAGTTTTCTTTTATGTGTTTATAGCCGTTCTCGCTTAGATTTTTTGCGAGTTTCTCATCCATGAGCATTCTTTTCACAGCTTCTGCTATTGCTATGTGATCCCTCGGTTTTACAAGAAGTCCTGTTTTTCCGTCTATCACTATATCCGGTATCCCTCCTACGTTGGTTGCTACAACTGGCTTTTTACAGGCCATTGCTTCTCCAGGTGCCAGCCCCAATCCTTCGCTTAAGCTTGGTTGTACGTAAACGTCTGCCGTATTATAGTATTTTGGCATTTCATTAAATCTTAGATGTCCTAGAAGTATAACATCTTTCTCTATGTTAAGTTTTCGTGCAAGGTTCTTTAAATCTTCTTCTTCAGGCCCTTTGCCTAGTATTATCAGTTTAGTGTTTGGTATGTCTTTTTTTATTTCACCTAGCGCAAGTATAGCATATTTTGTGCCTTTTTCAGGCGTTAATCTTGTTATGCTTAGCAGAGTTTTATTTCCTTTTAGGTTATATTTTTTTATTATACCCTCATCCTTTTTTGCCGGTTTGAATATTTTGCTGACACCGTAACTCGGTATGATCAGTATATTTTTTGCTCCGTATTTTTCTGACTGCCTCTTTAACTCTGTGCTCGCAACTGCCAGTTCAGCATTCCTGAAGGATATATTTAACAGCAATTTTAATATTCCTATCTTAATTGTTCTTATTATGATGTTTTCTTTTGTGCCTTCCCTGTAACACGCTACAGGATCCATGCACAGGATTAGTGCATGCCTCTTTTTCTTGAATATGTTTGCAAGCGTTGCCGCTGTTCCTGATATCGGGCAGTGTGATATTATGAGGTCTATGTTTTCTTTTTTTATTATTCTCGACGTCATAATTGGGTATTTCATTAACGTGGGTGTGTAATAGACTTTTATTTTGCTCTTGTCCCTTATCTGTTCATATTCAAACTCAAGATTTTTTTTATATTTTTCATATCCGAGAATTACCACTTTGTTTGCTATTTCAGAGTAGAGTTCCATGAATCTGTGATGTGTGCTTCCGCTGTGCGTAACGAATAAAATATTCATAACGCCCTCAAGTATGCGTTTGTTTATAATATTTTCTATTAACCAAGAATTCATTTTTGTATACTCTATTAAACTTAGAAAGTTTACTTAACATTAAAAGAAAGTTTATAAACAGTTCCTCTGTTAATTAGCGGCATGAAAGCTTCTCTTTTTAATATTTTTAAAAAATCTCTTCCTTACATATTTTTAATGCTTTTCGGCCTTTTGATGTTCTACCCTATTTTTAAACTAGGCTCTCCAGTAGCAGGTGATACCCCTATTCATTTGGCTCAGTCTTACGCCTTTATTTCAACCCTTGAGAATCACCGCTGGGTTTCTGGTATGTCCAATGATGCTTTCGCAGGCTACCCTATACAGCTTTACCCCAAATACCAGCTCAATCAGTGGTTTATCGCTTTGGTTCATTTTGTTTTTGGTATCTCTGTAGAGTTATCGTTTAAGATTGTGCTTTTATTTTCTTATGTCTTCGTTGCCTGCATGCTTTATCTTCTTCTGAGTTACCGTTTTAGCAAGATTTTTGCTTTCATTTTTTCCCTGTTGTTCATGATGCTAAGGCGTGATGTAGTCCTTATGTCTCTTAACGGCATGTTCGGCAGCATACTGGCTGCGGGTTTCGCTCTGCTCTTCATCCACTATTTTGATGTCTACTTTTCAAGGTTGACGTTTCGCAGGGCTGCCTTCCTTTCCTTTTTGTTTTCTCTCATAGCTTTGGGTCATCTTTATGCTGCTTTCACAGTTTTTTATTTCATCTTGGTGTATTTTCTGGTTCACGTATTTGTTAAGAAGGTGAGGGTTTTCAGCAGGGATTTTAACAGGAAGGTTTTTTTCACAGTTTTTTTAGTGGTCCTCTCTGTTCTGCAGCTTGCTTTTTTTGTTTTTCCAGCTTTTGATATGGCTGGTTGGTTGGATACGGATATCGGTTGGCCCCCTACCTATAACCTTTATGAGCTTCCTTATAAGACTTTTATGCCCCTCGTATTTTCAGTTCCGAAAGGGGTTATAACCCAGGATTTTTTTAGCGCGTTATCATCTGGCAACTTTTTACTGTCATCAAAAATGGCTTTTTCCTATTTCGTTTCTTCCCTGCCGCAATTTTTTATTTTCTTGATGGCTGTTCTGGGCATATTTTCGCTCTTTAGGTCCAGATCTAAAAATGTTTTCCTAACATCTTTCCTGTTTTTTGGTCTAATCTCTTTAATCCTCGGTAGCGGCTTCTGGTTTTTGTTCCCCAGCATAAAGTCTCTGCCTGTCCTGAGTAATTTCCAGTTTTACCGCTTCATGATTTTTGCTAACATAAGCTTGGTAGTTTTTGCTTGTTATGCGCTCAGCTCACTTTTCTCAAGGGATTCTTACCTCTACAGGTTTTTTTCAGAGTCTTATTTTTTGAACACTCTTTTTTCTGTAAAAAATTATCTGCTTGTTGTATTCTTCATATTTTTGGTGGTAAATTTTGGCTATTTCACTCCCTCAAAATATGAGGTTGCTACGCTTCCCGAGACTCCTCTTTATGAGGATATCAACGACACTTTATCCTGGATTTCTTTGAACATTATTGATTCGAGGATTATTTTGCAAGATTTTTATCACAACGTTGATGATCCTTACCTTGGTTCCTCGCATCTTCCCTCTTTATTCAGCTATTATACTGGCGTTCCTTCTGTGGGTGGTTGGTATGATTCTTCATCTTACCCCATAGATAGGTTGGCCTCTTCTTTTGGCATGCGTATTTTTGATAAGGATGTTAATGATATCTCTGCAGAGGAGTTGAGGAATAACATGGTTGCCTTCAACGCAAAATACGCTTTGGTTGTTGAACCTGGTCTTGAGAAAAGGTTTTCTGGCAGCCTTTTTGTTGAAGAATATTCAAAGGGTGATCTTTCTGTTTATTCTTTGAAAGATTATACACCTGACTGGGTTGATTTCAACGTTCCTTCCAATCATAATACAACAATAGTTGATGACTGGAACATTTTTGTTTCATTTGACAGCCCTGTTCCTAACAACGAGGTTTTTGTTAAGTTCGCTTATCATCCTTACTGGAAAGCTTACGTGGACGGTAATAATCTTCCTGTAGTGAGAAATTCTTATGAGATGATTACAGTTTACGTTCCTGAAGGCACTCATACCCTGCTTTTGACTTACAACCCCATAAAGCTTTATTACCTTATCGTGACCCTTATAACATTGATAGGTTGTGTATTCGTACTTCTCTTTTTTCGTGACTGATTTATAGCTTCTTTGTATATGTTTTCTATGTCTGCTTTGAAGTCCTCTTCGTTATATCTCTGAGCTTTTCTTGTAGCGTTCTTTGAAAGCTCGCCCCACAGCTCTTTGTCCTTTAGTATCTTTATTGTTTTTTCCGCTATGTCCCTGCTGTCTTTTGGTTTTACCAGGAAGCCTGTTTCTCCATCGATTAACCAGTCTGGTATGCCTCCTATGTTGCTTCCTACTACCGGCAGTCCTGTTGCCATGGCTTCTATTCCCACCATTCCGAATTGTTCCATCCATATGCTTGGCATTACCAGAACTTGTGCCTTGCCATATTCGTCCCTAACCTGTTCTGGCTTCAGCTTTCCAGTGAATTCTACTCTTATTCTGAGTTCTTTTGCTTTTTTCTCTAGTTTTTTTCTTTCGCTTCCCTCACCTATTACTCTAAGCTTTGCTTCTTTTACCTCTTTCTGTATTTCGGACATCGCTTTTATTAGGTATTCTACCCCTTTGTTTGGCGTTATGGCTCCTACGTAAAGAATCAGGCCCTCTTCTCTTTTCTTTTTTGTCGGTTTCCAGAATTCTAGGTCTATGAAGTGGGGTAGGTAAACAACGTTGCTGAACCCGAAAGATTCTATGTACTCTTTTAGTTTTTTGCTTGGCGCTATTAAGAACGTTATCTTCTCCCTTGTAAGCCTTATCCTTCTCTTATTTCTCATATAACATAGGACAAAGTGCCATGGTTTTATGCAGTGTCTCATGCATTTTAATCCTATTCCGTTGACGCATGTGCACACTTTCAACTCGTCTTTTGTTACCGCCCAGGATGTTGGGCATATGAGGCCGTAGTCGTGTATCGTTTGTACCACCGGTATTTTATCATCGAAGGCTTTGAGTATGCTTGTGGAGTATTTGTAGTGGTTGTGCAGGTGTATCACGTCAGGATTTACCTCTTTTATGTATCCTTTCAATGCCCTGTTTATTTTTTTGCTGAAAAAGAATTTTCTGTAGTGGTTAACCAAGGAATTGCTCTCGTTTATCACCAACTTCTTGTCTTCCTTTACGTATTTCTTGCCCACGGCAAATAGGTGCATGTCATGGTCTTTTTTTAGCAGTTCTATAGTGTCGTACAAACACGTTTCTGCCCCGCTGAATCTTTCATGTGTGTGGTTCACTTGTAATATTCTCATAGTTATCTTTGTCTTCAAAAAAATATATAAACCTATTCATTTTTTTTACTGGTTTATGGATCTTTCAGTTGTTTTGCCTACTTATAACGAGAGAGAAAACATCGAGGTTCTTGTTCCGGAGCTGGTCGCGCTTTTTAGGAGGAATAAGATAGATGGTGAGGTAATAGTTGTTGATGATACCAGTCCTGACGGCACATACGAAGTTGCCAAGGCTTTTAGTAAGAAGTACGGTAACGTGAGGGTGATTGTAAGGCCTAAGAAAGAGGGTATGGGTGCTGCTTTGCGCGAGGGCTATGACAACGCTAGGGGTGATATAATCTTCTCTATGGACTCTGATCTTGCTTTTGATAACGAGGATATTCTTAAGGCTCTTGAAAAGCTTAAGTACTGTGATTTAGTTGTTGGCAGCAGGCATACTGCTAGTGGGGGCTATGAGATAAGAAAGTTCAAGACCGTGTTTAAGTGGTTAATCAGCAAGACCGGTAACTTTTTGTTGCGTATCTTGAGCGATGTTAAAGTTCACGACTTTTCTCTTAACTTTAGGGGTATAAAGAAGGAGGTCTGGAAAACATTCAGGACCAATTCTAATACCAACTCGTTTATGTTCGAGACTATCCTGCTGGCCAAATATAACGGATTTAAGATTTCTGAAATCCCTGTAACCTTTAGGGACAGGATTTATGGGGAGTCTAAGCTCAGGCTCGGTAGGGAGACCCCTTCTTTCTTTCTTAAGGCCATGAAGTGGTCGATACTTGCGAGGATGAAACGCCTTTAAGCTTTGCACATAATTGGGTTCTCTTATTGGTGCATATTACAAATTTGCATTTTTTGGGAGTTATGTGCTTGTCCATTCAAGGTGATGGGCTTTTGGGCATAAGCGTGTGCCCCTGATCTAAACATGTAGCTTAGACCCCGTCTAAGACGTGGATAGTTCCTACGTCTGTATTAACCCTTAACTTCTTTTTTCATACTGCCACAGGCAGATCACTTCTTTTTAAGGATACAAATCGGTATACCCTTATTATTTTTAAAGATTTCCTAAAATTTTTCAGAAAAATTCCGAAAAGCATTAACAAACATGAAATTTAAGTGCAAAGCCACGCCTTTAAAAAAGTATATAAACATGTGTTTTATTGTTGGCTTATCTTTAGGGGGTTACCGTGGAAACTTTTGGCAAGAAGGTTTCGAATTTTTTGAGGCATCTTATCTGGTATGCTGATTACGGCGTGTTTTTGTTAGTTAATCCCTTCAAGTTTAAGAAAACTCCCAAAAATTTTAAGAACATTTTGGTGGTTGAGATGTTGTATATAGGTGATGTCATAGTTATCACACCTGCTATTCGTGCTTTGAAGCAGAAGTTTCCAGATGCTAAGATAACTGTGATGCTTAACCCTTCTATGGTTGATATCATTTCTGGCAACCCTAACGTGGACAGCATAATAGCGTATTCTAAGGATGATTTCATGTACAAGTTTCACAGGATAGCTGATTCTCTCAAGGGCAAGTATGACCTTGCCATAATATTACACCCGGGCATAGATGTGGGCTCTTACAGGATGAGTAAGCTTCTTTACAAGGCCAAGATTCCTTTCAGGATTGGTTGTACAAAGGTTGGTTTAAGGGAGGGTAAGGGTTATTTCCTGCATCGTAAGACCAAACCTACTTTTGAGCGTAAGCACAAGGTTGATGATAACCTCGATGTTGTTAAAATTCTCGGAGTAACAACCAGCGATAAGCATTTGGAGATCTATACAACCCCCAATACCGAGGGTTACATAGAAAAATTGTTGAAGAAAAACAAGGTTCTGACTAACGATTTTGTCGTCTTGATCCATGCTGCTGCTAAGCACAAAACTCATTACTGGCTTGATGACAGGTTTGCCAAGCTTGCAGACATCCTTATAGAGAAGTACAATGCTAAGGTTGTGTTCACAGGAGCCATTGAAGATTTTGTAGTTAACACGAACATAATCAAGATGATGAAGCATAACGCAGTTAACCTCGCTGGCTTGACCGATATTAAGCAGCTTTTTTCCCTTGTTAAGCGTGCCAATCTCGTTGTAAGTGTTGATACAGGCACGATGCATGTTGCTGCTGCTCTTAACAGGCCCGTGGTTGCTTTGTTTGGTGCTGGAAATCCTGTAATTTGGAGGCCTTATTCTGATAATGCTCTTTATGTCTGCAAGAATGAGATTTGCACCTCATGTATGAAGCACGAATGCAAAAAAGATATGAAGTGCATGAGGGCTATTAGGGTTGAGGATGTTTTGGAAAGGGTGGAGGAGCTTTTGAAAAGATGAAGGTTGCTCTACTCTCTACCAATACTTATCCCTCTGATCAGGGTATAAGGCATGTTTCTTCTATGTTGAAGAAGCATGGTCACTTTGTTAAGGTTTTTTTCTTGTCAGAAGCTGAGAATTATTCCAAGAAGTATTCCAGGAGGGTTCTCGCTCAGCTTTACCGTATGTGTAAGGATTTTGATGTAATAGGTGTTTCTTCTTATGCCTCTACTTCTGTTCGTGCAATCCAACTAGTCCATCATCTTAAAACTTTAGATAAACCTATCATTTGGGGCGGTGTTCATGCTACGATAAGTCCTGATAAGTGTATCGAGCATGTTGACTTGGTTTGTGTTGGCGAGGGCGAATTTACTATGCTTGAGCTTCTTGATAAGATTGAGGAGAAACAGGATATAACCAATATTGCTAACCTCTGGGTTAGAAAGGGAGCTGTTGTTTACAAAAATGAAATAAGAAGTTTGATCCAAGACCTCGATTCTTTGCCCCCTCCTGACTATGACCTAGAAGATCATTACATTCTTGAGCATGATAAAATTGTTCCTTTTGATGAGAGGCATCTTAACGGTATGATTTTTTTTCAGACTGAAAGGGGATGTCCGAATAGTTGCCAATACTGCCAAAATGCGCTATTAAGAAAGTTAAGTATGGGTAAGGGTAAGGCGATTCGTTTCAACTCAATTGACTATGCCGTCAAGGAGATGGCCCGTTTGAAGAATAAGTTCAAGACTTTAAGCGTTTTTGATATCCGCGACGAGACCTTGTTTGCCCGCCCTTTGTCAGATTTTGAGGAATTCAACAGGAGATACAAGAAAGAAGTTGGTATCAGGTTCAAGTGTCTTGCAGACCCCCCTACAATGGATGAGCGTAAGCTTGCTTTGTTGGTCGATGCCGGCTTGACTGACATAATCATCGGTATTCAGGGTTCTGAGCGTGTTAATTTTGAAATATACAAGAGGTTCATCACCGACGCCCAGATAGTAAAGGCAGCTAGTATCGTTAACAAGTTTAGGGATAAGGTTGCTGTTATGTATGATGTTATAACAACGAATCCTTATGAGGAGAAGGAAGATATAGTTAACCTCATCAATTTGCTTATCTCCCTCCCCAAGCCTTATTATTTGTCTGTTAACAACCTCGTCTTTTTTTTCGGAACTCCACTTTACGATAAGGCAATAAAGGACAGGGTTATTAAAACGAAAAAGGATTCTGCTTTTGACTTGAATTACTGGGACAGGTGGAAGCATATTAAGCTTAAGAGGAAGAATGCTTACCTCAACCTGGTTCTTAACCTGATGCGTGGTCCTTGTACGGATAAGAGGTATGGCTTGATTCCTTACTTCTTATTAAAGAAGTTGGTTAAGCCTGGAATCGTAAGTTTTAATCTCGAGCATAAGTCACCCACTTATTTTGTTGGTTTTTTTGTCCAGTTTTTTGATTTTATGAGAGAGAACGTAGCAAAGCCGGTTTACAGGTCCATGCCTGTCTCTTTCAAGGTTTGGTACGATAGGGTTAGGTATCGTGTATAGCAGTTAACCATAAACTTTATTAACCGTCATCTTTTATTGAAGGCTACTAAGATGGATTACAGTTATAGTGCAGTCTTGGAGTACGTATATGATGAGAAAGTTAGGGTTACTTTTTCTCCTTTTAAGGATAAATCCTTGCTGAAGAAGAATCAGATATTCAAGGTCTTTTTCTCTGAAGACAGGGGTTTGGACGATATCATTCACGATTTCACATCAAAGCTTCCTCCCTCTGGTAGATGCGGTTTTGATACCTGTATTCATTTGGAATATGACCTTCAGAAGTTGAAAGAGGTTTATCCCTTCTTCATAAAGTACATGGTTGCGATAGGTAACGATAGCCGTGGTTTGCGTGTATATTGTTGATTTTTTAACATTGAGAATAACTGATGTTATGCTGGAAGTTCACGAAGCCGAATTCCCTAAAGAATACCACATTTTTATTATAAAAAAATTTATAAACGTAAAAATTTAATTGGAAGCCTGATAATGAAGTTTGAAGAGAATAAATCTGTTGAAAAATTTGGTGAAAAAACAGGGTACGTTTTTGCTTATTTTGTATTTACCACGATGTTGTTTTTTATTTTGGCGTTACTAAAAAGACTTCCTCAATCCTGGTCTTATTTCCATGTTATGGGTTTGACACTTTTGATTGTTTTGATTGGTTTTGGTGTTAAGAGGCTTTTACGATGACTTTTAGGCAGTTTTTTAAGTCTTTTAAAAAGGGATTTAAGAACTTTGGGCAGGGTATCAGCAGGATAGTGAATTCTGCTTTATTATTGGTGGTTTACATATTGGGTGTAGGTGTAACTTCTTTTTTTGCTAAATTGTTTGGTAAGCGTTTTTTAGATAATAAGATTTCAAAAGCGAAACAGTCCTACTGGGAAGATCTGGATTTGAAGAAGGAGGATACAGGTAATTATTACAGGCAGTTTTGAGATGGCTCACAGGGTATAGTCTTCGAACAGGCTGCATTCGCAAAAAGCGTTCATGCTCAAACTACTCATGGAGGAATAAAATGTACATATTAGGTATAGGTTGTTACTATCACGATGCCTCTGCTGCATTATTGAAGGACGGTGTGATAGTTGCTGCAGCTGAAGAGGAAAGGTTTACAAGAAAAAAACACGATACGTCCTTTCCTATCAATGCTATTAAGTATTGTCTAAAAAGCCAGAATATAACTATCAATGAGATAAATTACATAGGTTTTTATGAGAAGCCCTTTCTTAAGTTTGAGAGGGTGTTGTCGCAGCATTTGGAAACTTTCCCTAGGAGCATCAAGACCTTTTTGAGTTCTATGCCTTCTTGGGTTAACGAGAAGTTGAGGGTTGTTAGAACGATAAGAAAAAAGCTGAAGTACAAAGGAGACATTATGTTCGTTCAACATCACCTTGCGCATGCAGCTAGCGCATTTTTGATAAGTCCTTTTGAAAAGTCTGCTATACTTACGGTTGACGGGGTTGGTGAGTGGACTACCACAGCTTACGGAGTTGCTGAGGGAAATAACATACGGCTTTTGAAGGAGATCAAGTTTCCTCATTCGCTCGGCTTGCTTTATTCCACGATAACTGCCTACCTCGGATTTACCGTCAACAATGGAGAGTATAAATGCTTACATCCAGAAACACCGGTATTATTGTCTGATGGGAGTTTAGTCCCAATAAAAAGCCTATTTTCACTTCCAGGAAGAAAGAATTCTGTATCTAATGATGAAGAAATTTTAACTCTAGATCATAACATTGGAGTTTTAGCTCTTGATAAAAATAATTTAAGGTTAATACCACAGAAAACCAATATTATCTACAGGAAAAAAGCTAATACACAACTATATGAAATTGAACTTTTGTCTGGGAGAAAAGTTACTGTAACACCTAATCACAAGTTTGCTAGCGTATCTGCTTTCGGTGAACTTTATGATATTAATGCTGAGTTATTGAAGAGGGACGATTTTGTGGCAATACCCAAAATGATAAAAACTGTTAGCAAAACCACTAATGGCAACCATAAAAAATGGGCAAAATTGCTTGCATACTCTGTTGCTGAAGGGCATGAACTTTTGCGAAGGAAAAAGCACGAAGCTGAAATTAGGATATGCGTTTTTGAAAATGAGATGTTTGAAGATATAAAATCAGCAACTATCACTTTGGGGAAGAAATACAGACTTTGGAAAGATAAGGAGAATAGGCAATTTATTGGTATTTCTGTTTGGAAGGAACTTAATTTACTTAATAAGATGGGTTATAATTTTGGTGATAAAGCTGGGGAAAAAGCTGTTCCAAGTTTAGTTATGACTGCGAACAGAGATGTGCAAAAGACATTTCTTTCAACTTTATTTGACTGTGATGGGTGTTTTACAGGGCATCAGATTATTTATGTTACAAAGAGTGAGAAATTAGCAAATCAGGTTTCATACCTTTTGCTTAACTTTGGTGTGCATACCCGATTGAGAAAGGTACTCAACAAAAAGTATTCTCAGTATTACTATCGTATCGAAATAAATGGACAAAACCTTGCTTTGTTTGATAAAAATATCGGGTTTAATTTAATTAGGAAAAATAAGAGGCTACAGGGTTACATTGCCAGCATTAACAAATTTGGGAATAATGTTGAATTTGTACCTATAAATGATTACATCCTAGATAAGTGGCTTATTTCAGGTAGGAATAAGAAGGATTTGTACTCAACAATTAAATACCATTTTTGGGATTATGAATCTAAAAAAAGATGGGCAACAAGGCAATTACTTGAAAGAATAAACAAAAAATTAAATGATACAAAAATTAAGAGATTCCTTGAAGCGGAGATATATTTCGACCGGGTCAAGTCAGTTAAAAAGGTAGGATTTAAGGGGTATGTTTATGATATATTAGTACCAAAACATCACACTTTTGTAGGAGGTTTTGGAGGGCTGGTATTACATAATACAATGGGCCTGTCTCCTTACGGTAATATGAATCGTGATACCAACCTTTACTACAAGAAGCTGAGGAGGGTTATAGACGTTAAGGATGATGGCAGTTACAGGCTCGACATGGACTACTTCATCTACCACTATGCTGACAGGATGCCCTCTAAAAAGTTGTGTGAGCTTCTTGACGGTCCTGTTAGGAAGAAGGAGTCTGAAATAACTCAAAGGCATAAAGATATCGCTGCTGGTTTGCAGATGATCTATGAAGATGTCATGACAAAAATGCTGGACTACGTTCACAAAGTTACGAAGTGTGATAACGTGGTTCTTGCTGGTGGTTGTGCTTTAAACAGCGTTCATAACGGAAAGATACTTAGGAGCACCCCTTTCAAGAACATATGGATCCAGCCCAACGCTTCTGACGGAGGTGCAAGCATAGGCATCGTTTCATACATCTATCACACGATTCTGGGTCATAAGAGGAACTTCCAGATGAAAGATGCTTACCTCGGGCCCGGTTACACCACAAAGGAAATAAAATCTTTCTTGGATGATAATAAAATCAAGTATTACGAGTTTAGAGATGATAAAGAGCTTATTACCACTACTGCAAAACTGATTTATGATAATCATGTTGTAGGGTGGTTCCAGGGTAGGATGGAGTGGGGTCCTAGGGCTTTGGGATCCAGAAGTATTCTTTCCAACGCTTGTAACCCTAAAATGCAGGAAATCCTTAATCTTAAGGTTAAGCACAGGGAGAATTTCAGACCTTTTGCCCCTGTGGTCGGTGATGACGATGCTATGAAGTATTTTGACTGTGATAAGCCTGTCCCCTATCCCGCAGATTTCATGTTGATGGTTTATCCTATAAGGAAGAATTGGCATAAGAAGATTCCTGCCGTTACTCACGTTGATGGTTCTGGAAGGTTGCAAATGATTAGGAGGTTCCAGAATCCTAATTACTACGATGTCATAAAGGAGTTTGGTAGGCTTTCTGGCATACCGATAATAATTAACACCTCTTTTAACATCAGGGGTGAACCGATTGTTTGTACCCCTTACGATGCTTATAAGTGTATGATGGGTACTGGTATAGACTATTTGGTTATGGATAAGTTCTTGATAAAGAGGGAAGACCACCCTCATGATATGTGGGATAGTGAAAAGTATGCTAAGGATTAGAAGGATTAAGAGGTTGTTTTCAAATCTGCTTACACTTTTTTTTACCTTTCTTGTCTTGTTCATAGTATTTGAGGTGTTCTTGCAGATTACAAAATACGAGGACCCTTTCGAGAACAGCGTTTACCGCGCTAATCCAGGCGAGGGTTTCAGGCTTTCTGACAACCCCAACTTGGTTTATGAGTTGGTTCCTAACGCTTCTTTTGTCGAAGAGGGTCGTGGAAAGCTTTGTGTTACAAACTCTTTCGGCTTTAGGGATGAGGAGTTTGGTGTTGAAAAAAATTCAGACGAGTTCAGGATAGCTGTTATAGGTGACTCCCTAGTTTTTGGTGTTAATGTAGACCAGAATGAGTCTTTTCCAGAGCAGCTTGAGGTTGTGCTTAATAGCCTGAATTTACCAAGAAAGGTTAAGGTGTTAAACTTTGGTGTCCCAGGTTACGACACCATTCAAGAGGTGGAAACATTTAAAACCAAAGCGATGAAGTTTAAACCCGACCTTGTTATTCTTGCCTATACCTTGAACGATGTTGAGGGCGTTGTTAAGGCAAGGCCGCTAGCAGATGAGGAGAGGTGCGGCATTGCTTACTTGAACATAAAGATAGATTGTGATACAAAAGAGTTTTTGAGAAAAAGTAAGGCATTGAAATTTGTTAAGTACAGGGTAAACGCTTTTATTTGGTATGTTAAGCTTGGTGACTACATATCCAACCTGTACACCGACGAGGCCAAGTACAGGGATAATGTATTCGTTCAGCTGAGTGAGTTTTCTAACCTTACTCATTCTGGATTGAACTCTACCCCTGTGCTTGTTGTGTTCCCTGTTTTGTCTGCGGTGTCCCGTGATTCTTACAAGTATCAGTACATACATGACAACGTAACTGAAGACGCTAACGGCCTAGGATTCTTGACTATTGATTTATCTGCTGCGTATAAGGGCTACAGCCAAAGGGAGATACAGGCAGTTAAAGGAGATTACTTCCACCCCTCTGTTTTTGGTCATAGGTTGGCTGCTGATTTCGTAACAGAAAAATTAATAAATAACAAATTGATTCCTCTAAATTGATGTCAAACAGGGGTTTGTTAGGCGAATTTTGGGATTTCATGAGGGTAAGAAAGAAGTGGTGGCTTCTTCCTACGATAATACTTCTTATATTGCTTGGTGTTTTGATACTTATTAGTCAGAGCAGCACCCTTTCCCCCTTCATATATGCTTTGTTTTAACAAAATATTTAAACTTGTTATTTCTGTTTAGCTTCATGAGAATTGCTCACGTTACTATGTTTTATGAGCCTGCTATTTGCGGTGTTAAGCAGGTTGTTAGGGAGCTTGCTGAGCGTCAGGTTAAGGAGGGTCATGAGGTTCATGTTTTTTCCTGCGACTCTGATAAAGAAAAAAGGATAGAAGTCAAGGAGGATATTATCAACGGAGTTAAGGTTCACTACCTTCCTTACTGGTTTAGGCTTTCCCGCTTTACTTATATTTGGCCGTCTCTTTTTTGGAAGTTCCCTAAAAAAAAGTTTGATATAATACACAGCCATGTTTCAGGTCACCTCTATGTTTACATATCCGGTTTACTTGCCAGAAGAAATAAAATTCCCCATGTTCACACAACCCATTGTCCCTGGACTGATGCCTTCAGGCCCCTTCCAGCCCGCATAGCACTCTTCTTCTCGTATAACTTCTTTAACAAGGGTGCTTTCAAACGTATTGACAAGATTGTTGCCCTAACCCCTTGGGAGCTTAACTTCATAAGGAGATGGGCGCCTGATGAAAAAATATCTGTTATACCTAACGGAATGGCTGATGTGATGTTTGAAAGAGTTAAGCCTAACAAATTTAAAAAAGAGCATAATATCTCTGGTAAGTTGGTTTTGTTTTTTGGTCGTTTGAACGTTACTAAGGGTGTTGATAAACTGGCCCTGGTTGCAAAGGAGGTTGTTAAGGAGCGTGATGATGTCTGGTTTATGTGGGTAGGTCCTGATGAGGGCATGAAATCAGCTGTTGAGGAGATAATAAAAGGCGAACCACACCTTATCCTCCATGAACCAATAAGGGAGAGGGAGAAGGTTGCTGAGATGTACCAGGCTGCTGATGTCTATGTATTGCCCTCTTACAGGGAGGGCTTGCCTTTAACCTTATTCGAGGCCATGGCTTCTGGCCTGCCTATCATCGCTTCTCCAGTTAACGGAGTTCCTTACGAGATGAAAGAGCCTGAGAACGGTTTCCTTGTTAACTACGGAGATTTGGAAAATCTTAAGATGAGAATTCTTCAGGTGGTTGATGATAAGAAACTTGCTGAGAAGATAGGCAAGAACAATACCGAGAGGAGTAAGCAGTACAATTGGGATATAATAGCTATGAAGTATATGGCTGTTTACAGAGATGTTTTGCGAAGATAGAATAGGGTTTTAGAGGTATTTTAGTTTCTGGGGTTTTTCTTTCCACAAGCCCAGCTCTTCGTGTGACCATCTGAACATGTTGGCGTCGTTATCGAGTATTTTTCCAACCTGTTCTATGATTCTTTTTCCCACTTCATTTCCGTAAATTTTTTTTGATTTGGCCATCCCCTCTATAACTCCGCTCTTGTAAATATTTTTTACAGCCTTGCTTATCACCTCTCCTGAGATTGGTGGTATCAATATGTTTGAGTGGGCTATGAACACGGTTTCAGGCCTGTCTGTGCTGAACCTGCACGTTAGGCAGGGTTTTCCTATCTCGTTCATCTCCTCTTGCATGCTTCCCGAATCTGTTAGTATTGCCGAACAGTTGTCTGATTCTAGGAATTCAATTACATGGCCGTATTCTTTCCATAACGGCGTAAATAGGAAGTTGTTTCTTTCTTTGCTTAACCTTATCAGCTCTTCCCTTATGTTGTAGAATTCGAGCGCTTTCTGCGTTGCTGTTAGTTCGATGAATGCTACATTCAGGCCGCTTTCAACGAGGTCTATTATGCTGTTTATTATTGACTTGAATCTTTGCTCAGTTAGGTTTTCCCTCCTGTGTATATCTACCCTCAGCCACTCTCCCTTTTCGAGTTTTGGGTGTTCCTGAAATATGCTGTGTTCAGGTTTTTCTTTTCTTTTAAGGTTTATCGCATCTACAACCGTGTTTCCTGTTACGAAAACGTCTTTTTCAGAGTATCCCTCCCTAACTAGGTGGTCTTTGTTAAGTTCCATCGGTGCGAAGAAATATTGGGAAGCTGCTGATCCGACGAAAGTGTCCCATTGCTCGGGGAAAGGTTCGTTCCTCATAAGGTTCCATTTCCCGAAAAATTGTTTTTCACAGAATTCTTCTATCCTGTTCACATCCAGATGCTCGTTAAAGGATTCTGGGGCCATGCTTCTTAATCCTGCTTCGCCGTGTATAGATTTTCTGTTTGATGAGAAAAGCCATGCTGCTGGTAGAACTCCTGCTACTACCGTGTCACCGTTTATGTAAGGGACAAGGTTTATCCCTGGGAAGTTTTTGCTCATGTAATCATGAACTTGCTTGCTTTTTAGGAATATCTCGGCTGATTTCTGTGCAAGGTCTCCCCTTATGTTTAGGTTTATCGCTATTTTATCCTCAAAATTGAATTCTTTAAGTCCGTAACCCAAGATTTCATCGTAGTGTTGGCCTGGATTGAGTATTATGTATGGTATGCCTTTCTTTTCCGCTTCGCGCATCACACTCCATAACTTGTAGAAGCAGGGCTTGGTAGCAGTCACTATCGCGAGGACATTGGTCTCTCTGTTTGTTTGGTGCACTTCTTCTAAATTTTGTTCGTTTATTGTAATAGGCAATAGCTTAGTGTCTATTTTCAGTTCCTTTATTTTTTTCATTTTTCCAAAGAATTTTTAATCGCGTCTACAACCTCTTCCACTTTTACAAGTTCCATGCAGTTTTTCACAGGGCACAGCTCGTCAAACCTTGTTTTGAAACATCCCATGCAGTTGAGTTTTGGCTCAACTATCAAACCCCTCCCGTAAAATTCGAATTCGTGTCTGTTAAAAATGTTGTTGAACAAGACAAGTTTCTTCTTTAGGCCGATAGCAAGGTGCATAGCCATCGTAACTGGTGTGACAATCACGTCGCATGTATTGACTAGGTGGGTAAATTGGTGTAGGGGGTAACTTCCGTGGTAATAAGCACCGCTTTCTTTTGCTATTTCCATGTTTTTTGAATGTTCGAGTTCCCCCCCTAGTAACAGGACTGAGTATCCTTCTTGGATTAATTTTTGTGAGAGCTCAATCCAATTTTTTGTTGGCCAGTTCCTTGTAGGCCAGCGTTCGCTACAGCCTGTGTTCAGGCCTATTATAGGCCTTTTTAGCTGAGGCAGTATTATCTTTAGCTCTGGAATGTCCACGATGTATTCCTCTTTTTGGTAATGTAAGCCTGCTATTTCAAAAATTTCTTGTGGGTAGCTAAGCGTGTTTTGTTTGTTTAAATGATCGTCTATGCCTGTGAGGTGTTTATGTAAGGCATCTTCATCTATCGGCTCGCATTTCCCGTTTTTAAAAACGAATCCCTTTTTTTGGTCCGCATTTACTAAATTTGTTAGCGCGCATGCTTCTATGTCTTTATCCAGGTTGTAGACTATGTCATATTTTTCAGCAAAAATTCGTAGCAGTATACTCGGATCCAATTTTAATGCGTGGTCCACAATTTTTGGGATAACCTCTGGGAAATGTGTGATCCATGTTAGCTCACAGTTTGGATAGATCTCTTTTAATTTTCTGGCAATAGGTGTTGTTCTTATTACATCGCCTATCGATCCCAACTTTATTATTAATATATGTTTATCCTTATTGACATAATGTTCGCAGTCCAAACATTTTTTACCAAACTTTTTATGGGGCTTGCAGGGACGGTCTCCTAAGTAATGCTTGCAGTCTCTTTTTATGACATACCCCTCATAATTAGTCTTAATATTTTCCATAACACACCCTATATCGCTGAAATTTATCTCGCTAGTTTATAAGTTTATGCTTTAATTTTCTCTTAAAATCTTATTTTTGATAATTTTATAATTTAAAAAGTTTTTTAAACTACAACCCTCACGTTAATTAGCAAAACTTTTAAATAATATTACTTGATTGCTAATAAAAAATGTGGACTCATCTTAAATCTGCTAAGAAAGTTACCTCTGCTTATTTGTTTAAGAAGAGGTATCCCTTAACTGTTTCTCACATAATCACGACTAGGTGTAACTTGAGGTGTAATTACTGCAACATGTGGAAAAATATTGAGGGGGATATGACTACCGAGCAGGTTTTCCGTATGCTCGACGAGTTTTCTAAGATGGGTTTGAGGAGGTACGGAATTACAGGTGGTGAACCCCTTCTCAGGGAGGATATCGGGCATGTTGTAAGTTACGCGAAGAAAAAGGGTTGCATAGTTACGCTATTCACCAACGGTGTTTTGCTTGAGGAAAGAATAGATGAGCTTAAAGATTTGGATGTACTGATCACAAGTCTTGACGGCTCTAAAGACTCTCATGATAAGAACAGGCAGAAGGGTTCTTACGATTCTACAATTGATGCAATCAAGCTTGCACGTGAGAAAGGATTCCCTGTATGGGTCGGCTTGACTTTGACTAAGCACAACTTAGATGATGTTAGTGACTTGATTGAGATGTCAAAGAAAATGGGTTTCAGTATCTTGGTTCAGCCAATCTACATTTATCCAGGCTATTCTGCATCGAAGGAGCAGATTAACGATATGTCTGAATTTGGTGAGAAGTACAAGGGGGTTGTTGACCTCATAATAAAGAAAAAAAAGCAGGGCTATCTCATTCTTGATTCCTTTACATACCTGAAGCACATGAAGGATCCTCATGACCAAAGTGCCAACAAACCCTGCTGGGCCTCGAAGACTTTTTGCGCTGTTACCCCTTCAGGTAACATAAGCCCTTGTTTCAAGATTTATAATCGACGAGAATGGCCTAACGGTGTTAAGGTTGGGTTCAAAAAAGCTTTTGAAAGTATTCCTACCGACTTTAAGTGTACCGGTTGCTTTAGTTATGCTACCACAGAATCCAATTTATTTTATTCTTTGAACCCTGAAGTTATTTACAACACTTATTTTAAGATGATTAAACATGAAAAATAAAATTTTTGTTCTAATCTAATTTTATCTTTCTCGACGGGAATTTTTAATAATTTTTTTCATTTTTTCAAAAAACAAAATGTTTATAAACACATTTTGTATTACAATACATAACAATTAAATAAAAAAAGAGGTATGATGGATTACAATAAATTAAAAAAAGAGTTCCACAAACAAGGTGGGTGGGGCCTTGCAACATCTATTGATTTACATGCTTGTAACCCCACATTGATTAAGGATGCTAAATATATAGAAGATTTTGTCATACAATTAACTGGTAAGATTGGTATGAACCGCTACGGGCCTTGTACCGTCGTGAATTTTGGGGCTAATGAAAAAGTAGCGGGTTATTCTATGACCCAACTCATCGATTCTTCCCTAGTTTCAGGTCATTTTGCCAACCAGACAAACAACGTCTATCTTGATGTTTTTAGCTGTAAGATGTACAACCCTAATATTGTTGCTAGATTCGCAAAAAAATCCTTCCAAGCTAAGAATTATGAGATACACGATCCGATTATAAGAAAATAATTATTTCAGTTCTTCCCTGATTATTGACAGTATTTCTTTTCTCAGTTCTATTGGTATGTTCTCTGTCTGGCTTTGTGTCATGAATTTCTTGTGCAGTTCATCCTCTCTCTGCTTTGCCTCTTCCAGGTATTTCTTCTTGAACTCCTCTATAAGTTCCCCTTTTGCCTTGTTTTTGTAAGCTAGGTAAAATGTTAGTAGTTGTTCGTCTCTAGATTCTTCAGGCTTGTCGTAGGGCATTACTGCCTCCCCATTGAAAAGCGTGAAATACTTCCTGTATTCCTTCTTTAGCATGTCATTCCTGAATCCCCTTTCTTTGGCATCTACGTTAAGTGCTTTCATTATCGCATATAGTTTTGCGCATTCCGAGCAGTTGCTGCACCAAAGCTCTCCTAATTTGCTGTCTTCCAAAAGGCATGTTACCTGGTATTTTGCGTATTGGGGATACCTTGAGTTGAGTATTTTCATCGTTGCTAGGTTGTGTAAGGGTTCTATTGGGCTGAACACCTTTACTTTGTTAGACGTTAAAATGCTCATGAAAGCTGCTTGTTGTTTAACCCATTCTGCCGTCTGGTCGTATGAAGCATACCCCTTAAACCCGTCGTGGTTCTTGAAAGGGTAACTTAAGTTGCGCTCATTGCCAAATGCTATGTACTTGTAATTTTTATAATAAGAGAAAGGTAACAGCATGAGTACGTAGCTGTTTATCGCATTTGTGAGCAGCGGATTGAAATGTTCATCTTTTCCTATGAACAGTTTGTCGGTGTCGTCTTCTACCACTTCTATTTTAGTTTTGAATTCTTTTTCGAATTTTAATTTCAGCTTATCCTTTATTCCTGCTTCGTAATCGAACATGTCCTTTACGTAGACAGCTTGCTGTTCTATCCCTGCCTCTTCAAGGAGTCCGTAGCTTAGTAAGCTGTCTTTTCCGAATGACATCGCTAATATTGCCCCTTCCCTTGATTCAGCGTCGTAGTAAGGGTATTTTATTTCGCTGTTTAGGAATTTGTATTCTGAGTTTATGAATTTTTTTATCACCTCGTTTGTTTTCAGACTATTATCCTTGTCTGAGGGTATTCTAGGTATGTCTTTAACACAGCATGCATCGAAAAAGCTCTTGAGCAAAGGCATCGATGTTTCATATTCTATGTTGCTGATTCCGTCGATTACAGCAGAGACCATTGTTTTTGAATATGTAAGGTTGTCTATAAGAACCTCTCTGAGGTTTCTCGGGAATCTATCCCAAACAGGCTCTGGGTAAAAGATGTTAGAAGCCTTATCCCCCATTACTATTTTTATACCCCTTTTTGTTTCCTTCGCTCCTATCCTCATTTTAATTTTATATCTATTTTATAGCATTCATCACTTAAAAAAGTTTTGGTATAAGAATTAAATTTTACTTTTTATAGATTGAAGGGTCGTTTACATTTGCCCAGTAGAATGCCTTTTTTCTCTGCATGCAGTTACTGCACACTCCGCAATGTACCGGTATTCCTTTTTCGAATTTTCCGCCGGCATAACAGCTGTAAGTGTACTGCCAGGGGACTTTTAATTTTACCCCCTCTTTTATTATCTCAACCTTATCTTTTTCTACGTACGGTGCTATTATTTTGTATCCTCCGTCATTCGTCGCTTCTTCTGCCAGCTCATTTATTTTTTGTAGGAATTTTGGTGTTGTGTCTTTCATGGGTATTTTTCCCTCGCTTTTTATCCCTATGTAGATGTCGTATCTTTCCTTTTTTGAGAGGTATTCGGATTCTGCGTGTGCTAATGCGCTTAGCAGGAATATTGCGTTCCTGCAAGGCACCCACCACGTTAGTATGTCTTTCTTTTCCCTTTCAACGTCACCCATCTCTTCTGTCTTCGTTTCTGGTATTTCACCTTCTTTGTTCAGCATTGCTGTGCTTATCTCTCCCAGCCATTTGAGGTCGATCTTCTTTACTTCTGCTTTCAGCTCTTGTCCTATTTTCCTGACGCAGAACTCTTCTTGTTCTAGTGCTCGTTGTCCGTAGTCGAAGAATATTAGTTTTAATTTATTTGGTTTTAGGCTTTTCACCTTGTAAGCTACCACGGCACTATCCAGCCCTCCCGACAGCACTACTATGGCGTTCATGTTTTTTTTCAGGCAGGAAACATTTATAAACATTTCATTTATTCTCCCTTGTACGATGAAGAAGTTTTCGGAAGTAAATGTTGGGGACACAATAGTTATTGAGGGCAGCAAGATTTCTGTTACTGAGTTTGAGATGTCAAACATAGGGAAGCACGGCTCTGTTAAGTGCAGGGTTGTAGGCCTTAACGAGAAGAAAGAGAGGGTAGTAATAATTAAGAATTCTGATGAGGACGTTGAGACGCTCTAGTCATTCACAATAATGTTTATAAATTGACGTCTTATTTGTTGGCTTATGCTTACGATTGTGGTTACTGCTTACGGGGAACCTAATGCTACTGAGAGGGCTGTTAACAAGATCTTGGAGCAGGAAATTCAGCAGGATTATAGGGTTTTTGTTGCAGATCCCTTTGTCGATGTTAAGTGGTTTATTGAGGAGAAGTTTGGCAGCAATCCTAAGGTTGAGTTCTTCCTCGATCCAGATAAGGGCAAGAGCTATGCTCTCAATCTAATAATTCAGAAGTATTATTCTGATAACAAGGATGATCTGTTCATATTTACCGACGGGGATGTTTACATTTCAGATACTGCCATTAAGGACATTGTCTCTTTGTTTTCCGATCCTTCGGTAGGTATAGTTACAGGCCATCCCGTCTCCCTGGATTCTAGGGATACTATGTTTGGTTATTGGTCGCACCTGCTTTTTCACGAAATGAATCTCACGAGGAGGAGGGTTGCTAGGAATCGTGATTTTTTTGAGGCCTCAGGTTACCTTTTTGCCATGAGGAACGGCATTATTAAGGAATTTCCTGTTAACGCATCAGAGGATAATGTTTTGGCTGTGTCTTTTTGGAATAAGGGTTACAAGTGTGGTTATTCCGAGTCTGCCAAGGTTTATGTTTTGAATCCCAAAAACATGAGGGATTGGATGTTGCAGAAGAAGAGGAACATTAAGGGGCATATAGCTTTGAATGATTTGGATTTGCATGTTGATAAAAGAAAAAACACTTTTTTTAGCGAGGCTTTTCGTGGTTTGAGAATACTGTTTTCCTACCCCAATAACGTTAGGGAGTTCTTTTGGACTATAAACTTGATGTTTCTTAGGTTGTATGCATGGTTTGCTGCCTATTACGAGGTTAAAATTAAAAAGCAACCCTACTCTGATGGTTGGCGTGGCGAGGGTAAGATAGAAACGACAAGGCCTATGGACCAGTGATGTTTATTTTTCGATCCAAACTTGGACTGGCTTATGTGCTTCTGAATGTTTGACGTCAACTAGAACCTTCAAGTATTTGGGTTTGATGCTTTTTGATACCTCATCGAAAACTAATTTGGCCAGGTCTTCTGTTAACAACTTGTTTTTTGTGATTTTCCCTATGAAAAGTTCTATGTCTATGTATTCCAGAACCATTTTTGTTGGGTGGTACTCGATTATAACATCTCCGCTGAATTCCTCACTTGTTAACGAACATGTAGCTTTAAAGGGAATGAAAATCTTGGCTCCTGATACATCATAGTTTATGTCGATACTTTTAACCATTTGTTTACCTTAACTTGTTATTTCCCTGATTATGTCCCCCTCACTTTTGCCTTTAATGGTTATCTCTTTTATCCTTTCTGGGAAACTTTTAATTAATGTTCTATATCCTTCATCTACTTTTTTAAGAAAGTATTTTTCTTCTTCTGAATAATTCCTTCCTATCCTTTTCTGACCTCTCTCGAGTACTTTATCAAAATCGTCAGTTAGAACGTAGGTTAGATTTGGCAGCTTTACCACTTTCTTTGCGATTCTTAGTAGCTTGTTATATTTTTTTAGAAAGTCTCCTTTCATTTGCAGTGCTGCGTACATGCATATCGTGTCTATTCCCCTGTCTTTTATCACGTCGCCCTTCCTCAGCATCTTTTTCACTTTCTGGAACTCCTGGAATTCAACTGCAAGGAAGCAGAGGAATTCTTGTATCGGATTTCCGTGCCTGTAGAATATGTCATCTTTCTTGTATAAAGAATGAAATATTTCTGCTCCTAACCCTTGTAAGTCTTCGTCCATTATAACCTGTTTCCCCTTCTCTCTCAATTTGTTGAGGTAGTGGCTTTTTCCCACCCCGTCCGTTCCTTCGATTGTTATGAATTTTCCTTTCATATTAGTTTTTTCCTTAATTCTTCTAGGCTTGTTACTATTTCTATGCTCTCTGCAACTATTGTGTTTATTTGTTTTTTGTCAAATATCCTCATGTCGTCAACAATTGCTATTATTCTTTTTCCCTTTGCGTAAGCATAGCCTATTTCCCATGCTGTCCCTATGTCTTTGTTGAGGTTTATTACGGCTATTACAAAGTCTGATCCGTCAAGTCCTTCCTTGTCTTCTAAGAATATTTTTCTTTTGTCTTCACTAAATCCCACATCTTTGTGTGGCATGAACGTGTCTATGCCGCACTCTATGCAAACCTTTTCCACCTTTTCTAGGAATATCCTTTCTCCTTCCGTGAATATCGGGCTTGCTACGTATGCTTTCATATTGTCACGTGTATTGCTGAATAGTACTGTACCTTTTTGTTCATGAATTCTTTGATGTTTATCTTTTTTTCCCTAAGTTCCTCGATTACTTTCTTTACTTCTTCTATTACCAAATCTAGGTGTTCTTTTTCCATGCTTGGATAGGTTGGGAATATTATGTGGCTGTCGCAGAACTCTTGGCTTCTGAGGCATTCTTTTGAGAAGTTGTTTGGGAAGTACACTCCAACTGGTATTCCTTGTGATGCTAGGGCTATGAATAGTGCGTCCCTGTTGAATTTCTGGCTTTGCACCAGGCACGGTAAGTTATTGTACACCCTCCCTTCGTCGTTATCTTTTTGGAATACAATTTCCATCATGTTGAGGTTTTTTAGGAGGTACCTTGCGTTGCTGTTCATCTTTTTTATGAAATCGTTTATTTTTTCAAGCTTCTTTATCCCTATGGCTGCTTGTATGGGCATCATCCTGTAATTGAATCCTTGTTCGTATGTTATTCCATAGAGCACATCGTTGATGTTTGCTTCGACTTCTGTTGTGCTCTGGTTGTATTCCTTGAATACCTCTCCTTCATGTCTTATTATCTTGGCCTTTCTTGCTATCTCCTCGTTGTTTGTTGTTATCATGCCTCCTTCTCCTATTCTCAGTATCTTTGTTTCTCCAAAGCTGTGGCATCCGAGCTCTCTTCCAACTTTTATTCCGTTGTACTTTGCTCCTGTTGCATGTGCGCAGTCTTCTATTATTGGTATCTTGAATTTTTTTAGCTCGTCCATTTTTGCTGGGTTTCCGAACATGTGTACGGCTATTATTGCCTTTGTCTTTTTGGTTATTTTTTTCTCGACTTCTCTTGGGTTTATTGTTACGCTGAAGTCTATGTCTGCGAAGACTGGTTTTGCCCCTGTTGCTTCTACTGCCATGAGCGTTGCTGCGTACGTGTATGCTGGCAGTATTACCTCATCTCCGTAAGTTATTCCCATGGCTTTCATGGTTGCTGTTAGTGCTGATGTGCAGTTGCTCACTGCGATTCCATATTTGCTTTCGTTGAATTCCGAGAACTTTTCCTCAAATTGTCTTACTTTGTCGTTGTCGAACATTGAGTAGTATCCTTTTTTCAGTACGTAAGCAACCTCTTCTATCGTTTCATTGTTCATCATTTCTTTGTCTATTGGAAAATCAATCTTTACTCTTTCCCCTCCTTCTATTGCGAATTTCATTACATATATGGCAAGGATACCCAGCAGTTTAGTGCTGGGGGGAATTGCC
>CAYSAF010000001.1:0-102171 GCA_964428965.1 Candidatus Woesearchaeota archaeon | reverse complement strand
AAGTTTTGCAGCCTAGGCCTTAATGCCACCGTTCTATGAACGGTGGTTCTTTACAGCTTTTGGAGGTGAAGGCTCTGGTGAAAATCTTTTTTTGTTTATACTCGTTAAACTCCTAAAAATGATAAGAGTCATGGCTTTTTCATGTCATCCGGCGTAAAACCTCAAAAATCAGCAGACTTTTTCACCGGAGCCGGAGGTGAACGGGCTTCCTCCCAACTTTAAAAAGTAGGGTATCCGCCCTAACGATTTTATGAAAGATGTCGTTAAGATAATTGATGCTATAAAGCAGCATGTTTCTTTTAGACCTCACCAATCTGATCCTTTTAAGGGTTTAATCTCCACAGTTCTGTCTCAGAGAACTAAGGATGAGAACACGAGGAGGGCTTCTGAGCAGTTATTTTCTAAATACAATACACCTAAAAAATTAGCTGAGGCAGACATTAAAGATATTGAGCGGTTGATTAAGCCTAGTGGATTTTATAGGGTTAAGGCTAAGTATGTTAAGGCAATTAGCAAAGAGCTTGTTAGAAGGTTTAACGGAAAAGTTCCAAGTAACCTTAATGATTTACTCTCGTTACCTGGTGTTGGAAGAAAAACTGCTAACTGCACTTTAGTTTATGGTTTTGGTATTCCTGCAATTCCTGTTGATACCCATCTGCATCGCATCAATAACAGGATTGGTTTGATTAAGACAAAGACTCCTGAGCAGTCCGAGTTTGCTTTGATGAAAATCATCCCAAGAAAGTATTGGATTGAGTTTAATGATTTGCTTGTCAAGTTTGGTCAGACTGTTTGTCTTCCGGTAAAACCAAGGTGTAGCATTTGCAAGGTTGCTCCCTACTGTGGTTATTATAAGAAAGTGTACCTCAAGTTTATTTCTTGATCATCATTCTCTTTACTCCAGGCGTTACTTCCCAGAGCTTGTGTCTGCCCTTCTTTCCTGTTATTACTATTGCCTCCTTGTCCTTCAGTTCCTTTATTATCTTGCTTACCCTCTCTATCGGCATGTTCAACCTTATCCCTATGTCCTCTGAAGTCACAAGGTCTGACCTTAGTATGTACCTCAAAACTTTCTGTTCTTCCCTGTTGAATCTTTGTTTGAACGGTATCCTTTTCCTTCTCAGGTCCTTTGCAGCAAACTCTTCCGCAAACACGTTGTTTTCCCTTAGTATGTCATTAACCACGAAATGTGAAATCATGTAGTCCTTCCCTTTTATTATTGGGTTCAGGTCTTTGAATCTTCTGTAGTGGAAGTCTAATATCATGTCCGTATACTCTAGGACTCTTCTGGGGTTGTTATCCGCACACTTCACTAGTAAGTTTAGTGAGTCTTCAGTGAATTTGTCTGCGTAATTCATTTTTGTTTTTGGGTTGTAGAGTCTTGCCCTCAGCATGTCCTTCAGCCCTTTGCTGTCCAGCATATCCAAGCTTATTATCCTCTTGCCCAATCTTTCCTTGAACGATCCTGTTACGTTTCTCAGGTTTTGGTCTATCTGCGCTATGACTATGCTTCTTATCACCTTGTTGCTTGTGTCTTCCCACTTGCTCCTTGCCTTTAGTATAAGCCTCGGGTCTGTTGCCTGGAACTCGTCTATGAGAAGTACTGGTTTTTTTGCCGGGTATTCCCTGAGTGTTATCATGTCAAAGAAGTTTCTCTTCTTTTTTAGTTCTTTTTCCAGGTCGAACTCCTTTGGCAGGTCGTCGGCATCGAGGTATATGAACGCATACCCGTCAAGTTTTTCCTGTACCTTTTTCAGCAGGCTTGTCTTTCCGCTTCCAGTGGGTCCGTTTAGAAAACATATCTCCTCTTTTGTGATGTGGTTTATAAGCTGCTCTTCCTGGTCCTCCATTCCTACCAGCTTTGGGTTGGGTCTAGAATCCAGGGGGTTTTCTCTGAATCTGAGTTGTTCGTACCACACCATCTTTTCTCTACCATTTTTACTTAACTCTTTTGTTTATATAATTTTTGTTGTTGTAGTATTATAGAGATTTGTATTATTTAGAAAGTTTTATAATTCTTTCTTACCATTCTCTTTTTATGAAATTAGACTTTGAAAAGATGAATGGTCTAATCCCTGCTGTCGTTCAAGATTATAAAACAAATGAAGTGTTAATGGTAGGGTTTATGAATGAGGAAGCATGGAAAAAAACTATGAAAACTAGTAAAGTAACATTTTGGAGCAGAACAAAAAATGAACTATGGACTAAGGGTGAGACTTCTGGTAATTTTTTGTTTGTTAAGAAGGTGTATGTTGATTGTGATGCTGATACTATATTGATAAAGGCAGAGCCGAAAGGGCCTACATGTCACACTGGAAAAAAATCTTGCTTTTTTAAGGAGATAAAATGAAAAAGCTAAAGCTGGGTATACCAAAAGGAAGCTTGCAGGAAGCAACTATCAGCTTATTTAAGAAGGCAGGTTTTAATATTTTTGTGAATGAGAGGTCCTACAAGCCGGTGATAGATGACGAAGAGATTGAATGTTTGTTGATTAGGGCTCAAGAGATTCCTAAGTATGTTGAGCAGGGCATTCTTGATTTGGGGTTGTCTGGCAAGGATTGGATATTGGAAACCAAGTCAGATGTTGAGGAGGTTGCAGACTTGGTGTATGCAAAGCATGGATTGGGAAAAGTTAAACTGGTTATTGCAGTATCAGAAGATTCAAATATGAACTCTGTAGAGGATTTGGAAGGGAAGAGAATAGCTACAGAGTTGGTTAGCATAACAAAGGATTATCTTAAGAAAAACAAGGTTAATGCTGAGGTTGAGTTTTCATGGGGTGCTACTGAAGTGAAAGTTCCAGAGCTTGTGGATGCCATAGTTGAGATAACAGAGAAGGGAACTTCATTAAGGGCAAATAAGCTTAAGGTGATTGATACCATACTTGAGTCTACAACAAAGCTGATAGCTAATAAAAAATCAATAAAAGATCCTTGGAAAAAGCAAAAGATTCAAGAGATTGCTATGCTTTTGAATGGTGCTTTAATTGCTGAAAGCAAGGTTGGTTTGAAGATGAACGTTGAAAAGAAAAATCTGAATAAATTATTACTTTTACTGCCCTCACTTAAGAACCCAACAATATCTGATTTGTCTAATAAAGAATGGGTTGCAGTGGAAACAATAATCGACGAGCATATGGTAAGGGAAATAATTCCAAAACTTAAACAGGCAGGCGCTCAAGGTATAATTGAATATTCTTTGAATAAGGTAATATACTAGGATTTTGTTACAAATCGCATTGGAAATTTTTATAAACCCTCTTCTAATTCCTTTTGTTATGAAGTGTGAGATTTGCAAGAACAAGGTTGAGGAGACTTTTCTGGACAAGCCTGTTGGCACTTACGTTAAGGATGCTAAGGGCAAGAAGCATGTTGTCTGCTTTGAATGCCAGAAGAAGTTCAAGAATGATAAGAAAGAGATGCTTAAGCATGTTTGACGCCTCCGTAGCTCAGTTAGCAGAGCAGCAGTAGAAATGCTGAACCTCGTAAGCTGAAGGTCGTGGGTGCGACTCCCACCGGAGGCTTTTTTTTCTTAGAAAGATTAATAAATAATCTGACTTAATAGGATATCATGACCCAAATTTTAGTTTTTGGAGATAGTATAACATGGGGTGCATGTGACTCTGATAAAGGTGGATGGGTTGAGCGTCTAAAAGTTTATGTTGGAGAGCATTATGAGGGGAGTGTTTATAATCTTGGGGTTTCTGGAGATACAACAGAAGATTTGTTAGAAAGATTTGAATTTGAAACAACACATAGATTGGAAGAAGATGAGGAAACGATTATAATTTTTGATATTGGCATAAATGACTCTCAATTTATTCATAGTCAAAATAGTAACAAAGTTCCACCACAGGAATTCCAAGGAAATCTCCAAAAACTTATCAATCTTGCTCAAAAATTTTCTTCAAAAATTGTTTTTGTTGGGTTATTTCCAGTTGATGAAACAAAAACAATACCAATTCCGTGGGATAAAGATAAATCTTACAAGAATGAATATATCAAAAAATATAATAATACAATAAGGTCCATGACTGAAGAAAATAAACTTTACTTTATTGACGTATTTAATAAACTCTTAAGCTTGAATTATCAAATTTTATTAGAAGATGGTTTGCATCCAAATGCTGAAGGTCACCAAAAAATTTTTGAGACCGTGAGGGGTTATCTAATTGAAAACAAAATATTACTCTTACAAGAGAGGTGAGCTTGCCGATGGTTGCAAGCTTTGTGTACAAGGAAAAAAGCTGGTTATGTTTATTACAGGCCTTTGCCCCCGCAGCTGTTTTTACTGCCCCATTTCTGATAAGAAGAAGTACAAGGATGTTGTTTATGCTAATGAGTGGCCTGTTAAAAGTGTTAAGGACATAATTACAGAAGCAAAGTTGACCGAAGCTAAAGGTGCTGGCTTTACTGGTGGTGATCCTCTTATTAAACTTGATAGGACTGTTTTATTCATAAAGTTATTAAAGAAAAATTTTGGTAGGAGCTTCCACATCCATCTTTACACTTCTCTTGACCTTGTTAATGATAAAACTCTTAAGAGGTTGTACAAGGCTGGTTTGGATGAGATAAGGTTTCATCCTAACTTGTATAGCAAGAAGTTTTGGCCCAGGATATTTTCGGCTAAAAAGTATAAGTGGGATGTGGGTGTTGAGATTCCCTCAATTCCTGGCTCTGAGAAGCAGACTAAGAAGCTTATTGATTTTATCAAGGGTAAGGTTGATTTTCTTAACATTAACGAGTTAGAGTTTTCTGACAGCAGTTCTAATCAGCTTTCAAGATTTGGCTTTGTTTGTAAGGACATGCTTTCTTACGGTATTAAGGGTTCTGATGGGCTTGCCAAAAAATTGTTGAGGTATTGCAAGGGCAAGATTAAGAACGTTCATTATTGCACTGCCAAGTTGAAGGATAAGGTTCAATTAGCTAATCGTATTAAGCTGCGTGCTAAGAACGTCAAGAAGCCTTATGACATCGTTAAGTCTGACGGTATGCTTTACCACGGAGTTGTTTACACTAAAAGTTTTGATGCTGTTGCAGATTTCTTAAGAAGGTTTGATGTTCCTAAATCTCTTTTTGAGTATGACAAGGAGAAGAAACGTGTTTCTGTTGCTCCTTGGGTTCTTCTTTTCTTGCAGGATGATTTGAAGAAGAAGTGGAAGGTTGCTTTAGTTGAGGAGTATCCTACTTATGACCGTTTGGAAGTTTTGGTTGATGAATTATAATTGTTAGAAACCTTTTTAAATGTCGTAAAGCTTTTTTTCTAATGGCCAGGTGTGCCGGGGTTTCATAAAGACCCGATAGCAAAGCCTGGTCAAATGCGCAGGAGAAAATATCTGCGAAACTTAAGATCAGGAACTGGGGACAAGCAGACTGGGTCTGCTTTAATCTCTTATGAGAAATCCTGTCCCTTAGTGGGTTCGAGGGTTCAAATCCCTTCCCCGGCATGACGCCCCGGTAGCTTAGTCAGTAGAGCACATGCTTGGTAAGCATGAGGTCGCGAGTGCAAATCTCGCCTGGGGCTCGTTTTTTCATTCATTTGAGTGAACAATATTCTCAAAAATTGTTCATTAGAATAGAAAGGTTTAAATATGCGTTTATCATGGTGTTTTACATGATTTCAAAGGAATTGTTAAAAGAGGTCCTGCTTGAACAGCGAGAAAGGATAAAAAGACTGAAAGAAGAAGACCTAGTGCTAAGAGAAGAACTAGATAAAATCAAGAGATTTATAGGCATAAAACATAGCGTAGTAATCACAGGTGTAAGAAGGTGCGGCAAATCAGTCTTCCTGTCACAAATAATGAACAGCTTTTTTGACAAATACTATTACATCAACTTTGAGGATGAAAGGCTTGCAAACTTCACTCAAAGCGACTTTAACGAGCTTTACGAAGTCTGCCTAGAACTGTTCGGTAAGAATAAAACCTTCTTTTTAGATGAAGTGCAGAATATAATAGGCTGGGAAAGGTGGGTGAGAAGGATGTACGAGGATAAATTCAAATTCTTCATCACAGGGTCAAATGCTAGGTTACTGAGTAAGGAGCTGGCTACTTCACTCACGGGCAGACACCTCCAATTTTCCATATATCCGTTCAGCTTCAGGGAATTCTTGGCTTTCAAGAAATATGACTTCAAGAAAGGAGATGTCTATCTTACAGAAAAAAGGGTAATGATAATGAAAAACTTATCAGAATACCTCAAGAGTGGAGGCTTTCCAGAATATTTGAAATACGGCCAGAAGGAAATACTTCAGGGCTATTTTAGTGACATAGTACAGAGGGATATTGTTGGAAGGCACAACATAAAAAACGTCAGGCAGTTGAAAGACCTGGCAAGATACCTCATAACAAACACAGGAAACCTCATGAGCTACAATGGGCTTAAAAAAATGTCAGAAATTAAGAGCGTTACTACAATAATGAAATATTTCTCCTATCTTGAAGATGCATACTTACTCTTCAACGTGCCTTACTTCAGCTACTCCATGAAGAAACAGATGGCCAATCCCTTCAAAGTATTCTCTATAGATGTGGGTATGAGGAATGCGATAAGCTTCAAATTCAGCGAAGATCTAGGCAGAACCTATGAAAATGTAGTTGCGGTCGAACTGAAAAGAAAAAATAAGGAAATATACTACTGGAAAAATGCCCAGCATGAAGAAGTAGACTTCATAATAAAAGAAGGCAGAGTAAGCCAACTAATCCAAGTCTGTTACAACATAGAAGATACTGATGTCAAAAAAAGAGAACTAAAAGCATTAATCAAAGCTTCAAAAGAACTGAAATGCACGAATCTGCTGGTTATTACGTCTGGTTATGAAGGAGAAGAAAAGGTCAACAGCAAGAAAATAAGGTTCATTCCGCTCTGGAAATGGTTACTTAACTAATCTTCTTTGTTAAGAAGATGAATCTTTGGCTGTACCTGAAAACTTTCTAGGATCAAATACGGAATATTTAAGTAAGCCAAAAAATGTGGTGGGCATAATACTTTAGATTCTCAGTACGCCTGGGGCTCTACTATTAAAGTTTCTAAAGAAGAGTGAATTATAAATAAATAAATTTATATATACAAAAATCATTTTTTATAGCGATATGGTATGTATTAGGTGGAAAAGTGGGCTTGTTCTTCTTATTTTTCTCTTGAGTGTGCCTATCTTTACATCTATGTATGGGTTACATGAAACTATATTCAGTTTAGACTATTTTAGAGCACAGCAGTTGAATCCGGATAATCTTTTTTATTTTCCTCTCTTTTTTATTATTCCTTTTATCATAACTGTCTATTTAACTTCTCTATCTTTAACTGAGATGAAAATTGAGAATAATGAATATACAAACAAATGGTTGATTCATTATAACGTCATTCTTTTTTTAATCCTTTATTTTTTTGGGATTATTATTTCAATAATCTTAGATGCAACTAGTGGGTCAGATATGGCTGGATTGGGAACTATGATATTCGTCTTTTATGGTTTTTTGGTATTATTTTGTTTGTATCAATTTTTTCTATTATCCCATGTTTTGTTTTTTCTAAATTAAGAGGTACCAAAATTTTATCAATTCTTTTTTATGTTTGTTTTGCATCTGTCCTATTATGGGTTTTGATTATTTTATTACTTGGTTTGACATGCGATTTCAATCACAATGAGGGATGTATATTAGAAAAAGCTGAACTTAAAGGAGATGTTAAACTTTGTGAGATAATAATGAAAGAAAAATCCCTAAAAGACTTATGTTATGATAGAGTTAGCCTCAAAGTGAAAGATTATTCAATTTGTGAAAAAATACAAAATCAAGAAGTAAAAGACCAATGTTTTGAGGATGTTGCCATAGAAATGCTGGATTATTCAATTTGTGAAAAAATACAAAATCAAAAATCAAAAAATCATTGTAGGTCTATGTTGTATGACAGAATAGGCCATTTTTAGTTTATAGGCTAAATCCTCTTGTTGCGATGAATGTTTAAGTCTTGATGGGACACGAGGCACAATGTCAAATACCTTTAAATACTCCTCCTAAAAGGGATATACAAAGGGGGATAAGACAGCTTTGCACATTTTTAGTGTGATCCCGTTAAAGGTAAAATATAAAAACACTTCTTACATTCCTTGTTTTGGAGGTGTCTGAAATGTTATCACAATTGCCATTGGATTTCAGCAAGGTTAAAAAGGAGGATCTTGATAAAGAGATTCTCAGGCTTGGCATGATTGCCGAGTTGGATGCTATTTCTCTTTACGAGCAGCTAGCAGCTATGACCCAGAGCAGGGACATTAAGGCTGTCATGCTTGACATAGCTAAGGAAGAGAAGACCCATGCAGGCGAGTTCCAAGCTTTGCTTCTGAAGATTGATAAGGAGCAGGTTCAGGAATTGGAAAAAGGTAAGAAGGAAGTTGAAGATCTTACCGAATAATTTTTTATTTTTTGTGTTAAACATAAGGATTAAATACACATCATTATTTTGTTCTGCTAATCGGGGGTGGAATTATGGTTTATGATTCAAAAAATTTTGACCGTCTTTTAGGAACTTCTGGTTTTAGCGATCAGCTTTTGAGGAAAGGTTAGAGAAAGTCGGTTAAATTATTTCTTTAAAAATCTTATTTCTTTTATTTCATATACTCCTGAGTTGTTTTCGTAGGATGTTTCGTGGTCAACAACTTCTATTTTTTTCTTAAAGAATGGAGCGTCAAGAACTGTTGTTTCTAATTCCCCTCCTTCGCCTGCCGGGTTTATCTCATATTTTTTTTGCAGCTCTTTTAATTTTTTTATCGTATCCGTGTCTATCTTTTTTCCGAGCAGTTCCTTACCTAAAGGGTATGCAAACACTCCTGATATTATGACCTCAAACTTGTTTTTTACAATCTCGTTGAGGAGTTCGATCTGGTCCCTCTTCCATAGTGGGTTTATGCATTCCAAATCAAGTTCTTTGCAAATCTTTTCTATCCTGCTTGCCTGGTAGGTTGACCTTATCGCTCCTGTTACCACCCCTTCTATCTTGTATTCTTCCCTTGCTTTTTTTATTGCTTCCTTTAAGTCTTTCAGTTCCTCTTCCTTTTTTCCTTCTGTTGTTTTCTGTATTAGCGGAAGTTCCATTGCTTCTGCCTGCGCTTTCGTTATTTTTATGTTTGGCACATGGAACATGTAGCTTTCTGGATTTTTTGATATTAACGTTACAAGGCAGACTACCTCGTGGAGCTCTTTTGCCTTCAGCATCGCAAGGCATGAGTCTTTCCCTCCTGAGAACAGAACGGCTAACTTCATAAAGTTGTAATTAGAGGATAATCTTATAAAAGTAACTGTGGGGCCCAGCAAACTTTATAAACAGACTGTTGTTTTTTTCTTCCTATGTCTGGTAAAGCTGAGAAGTTGTACAACGCCTTGAGTAAGAAGTACAAGAAGATGCCTGATTTTAAGCAGCTCGATTCTGAGTTTGAATTGAGTTCTATGAAGGAAGATGAGGTTAACGAGTTGTACTTTTCCAGGATTGTTAGGCGTCGTATTTATGAAAAGTTTTACAACTTCAACATCGGTCTTGTTACAATTATCAATCCTCAGGTTCCGAGCATAATTCTCTCCCACGAGAACAAGTTTTTTTCTAACGATGACAGGGATCTTATCATGAGCATAGTCAACAAGCTTATGAAGGTTGAGCGTGAGCACCTGATACTTGAGACCGAGTTTGATGAGTCTAAGGATGCTGACTTCATAACCTCAAGCTTTGGGGTTTGGATAGAAGTAAAGCCTTCAATAAAAAAGATCCTTACTGTCATGAAGGATTCCTGGGGTAGGGAAGCGAAGTTTAAAACAGAGGACTATTTCGGATGATATTAATACTTGTAGGGCCTCCGGCTTCTGGAAAGGGAACTTATGCCGAGCTTCTTGCTAAGAAGCTTAAGCTTCCCCACGTTTCCATGGGTGAGTTGTTGAGACAGCTTGCCGAGAAGACCGATTACGGGAAGGAGCTTAAGGAAAAATACTGGGGTAAGGGCATTCTTGTTCCTGATGACATAACGCTTGATGTTTTGCAGCAGGGTTTTGATAAGAAGAGAGGAGCTATTCTTGATGGCTTTCCGAGAAATCTCAATCAGGCTAAGTTGCTGGATGGCCTAGTTAAGGTTAGCCTTGTCATCTCACTTAAAGTTTCTGACAAAACTATCGTCAAGCGTATTTCTGGCAGGTTGCAGTGTAAGGTTTGTGGTGCTATTTACAACAAGTATACTGAGCAGAGGCCTAGGAGAGATGAGCTTTGTGATAAGGATGGTAGTAAGCTTTATGCTAGGCCTGATGACAAGAACGTTGGTGCTATTAAGGAGCGCATCAAGATTTATAAGAAAGATACAACACCAGTTATTGCTCATTACAAGAGGCAGGGCATAGTTAAGGAGATAGATGGTGAGCCGCAAGTTGATGTTGTTTTTAAATCCGTGCTCAAGACTATAGGTAAAAGATAGAAGGTTTACCTAACAAATTCCACATTTGGCAATCCTTCAAATTCTCTGTCTCCTGTCAAAAAGGGTATCTCAAGATTTCTTGCCATTACATAACCTATGCAGTCAACCATTGAGAATTTTTTGTTTTTGTAGAACAGTTTGAACTTGGCAGCTTTTATTACTGTAAAAAGGTTGAACTCTTTAATTGAGTTGCGAAAATGTATAATGAATTTGTTAGCTGTAGTTTCATTGCGTTCCCTCAGCAGGTAGTAATACACTTCGTAAATGTTTAATTTAGTAAAAATGGGGTTACACAAAGCATAGTTTTTGTATAGGGGGTTACCGTTAAAGACTTCTATAATTGCATAGCTGTCAAAGAAGTACAAATCATTCGTCATAGAGTTCACGCCTCAGTTCGTCTTTGATTTCTTGCGCTGACTTTTTTAGATTCTTTGCTTTGCCAAAAAACTCCTTTAGGGAGGGTGTGTCAACTGATAGGAGTGTTACCTCATCATCCTCCTTCCACTTCTTTTCTTTTATTACTTCCTTAGGTATGATAATCCCAAAAGAGTTTCCCCACTTCTTTATCCTTCCTTTGAATTCAGTCATGAAGTTATACATTGTATAACTAATATATATACTTTTCTTGTAATAAGGTTTTTGGTTATAAAAGCGAATAATTTACAATTTTTATCCGCCAGAAATAACAGAAATAATTTTTATTTCATCTTTTTCGTTCAGCTTTTCATCCTCTGTTACAAGCTCGTTGTTCTTTGCTACTATCACCGTTACCGGATTTATGTTTAGTTTTTTGAGTAGTTCTTTTATAGTTCCAGCTTTAACTTCCTTTTCTTTGTCCTCTCTTTCTATGAATACTTTCATTTTAAAAAATAAAAAGAAAAATGTGTTTTCATAAGCTTGTGTTTGTTAGTATTTCGATGGGTGTTTCTGTCGGCCTTACTTTTGAGTTCATCGCTATGATGTATTTGACGTTTGTTTTTTCCGCTGCGCTAACTATGTCAGGTGTTACAGTACCGTCAAACACCACCGCAAATACTGATTTCAGGCTTCTTATCGTGCTTGTCAGCTCTATAGTTGGTACCTTCCCCAGTATGTTTAGTTTCTGGTCGAGTATGTACGCCCCCCTAGTTCCCATCAGGTCATCAAGCATCTTCTTGAATGCTTCTGACTGTGCTTTTGGTAGCGTGATTGTTCTGTTAGGTCTTGGCGTTACTGCTTGTTGTGTTATGGTTCTCTGTGACCTTTTCATTCCGTTGCCGTTCTCTTCTGAAGGTTTTATTTCCATCTTCACCTGTTCTACTGCTACCCTGCTTCTTATTGCTTTGTGTATCTCCTTCTTTGTCAGTTCTTCCACCTCTTTGCCGTCAGGTGCCTTTGCTACGTAGTCTACCTCTGTGGTTCCAGTAACTTCCTTTATTATCAGGTCTCCGCCCCTGTCTCCGTCAACGAACAGGGTTAGTACTTTTTTCCTTCCAAGGTCGTTGATTGTTTCTGGCACGCTTGTTCCGTTCAGGGCTATGCAGTTCTTGATGCCATGCTTAAGCAGGTTAAGAACGTCTGCCCTGCCCTCAACCACTAGGATTTCATCAGACTCGTCAATCATTGGTCCTGCTGGCAGCGCATCCTTGCCGTATTCCATGATTTCCATCATTCTCACAGAATGGGCAACCTCGTCTGTTATCTCTTGTGAATCTGGTAGAACATTGCTTGTTAAATCTTTGAGCAGTTCTTTTGCTCTCTCAACTACAAAATTCCTTTTTGATATCCTTACGTCTTCTATCTTTTCTACTTTTACTTTTGAGTTGCACGGTCCTATCCTTTGTATGGTTTCAAGGGCAGCTGCTACTATGGCTGTTTCTGCCTTGTCTAGGCTGCTAGGTATTATTATCGCTCCTGCAGTCTTGCCTGACCTTGTTTCTGTTTTAACCTCTATTCTGCCTATCCTTCCTGATCTCTGCAGCTCCCTAAGCTCTAGGTCTGCTCCCAGGAGGCCTTCTGTTTGGCCGAATATGGCTCCTATAACGTCTGGCCTGTCTACCACACCATCAATTTGGATTTGACTGTGAACTATGTATTTAGCCGAAACTGGGCTGATTTTTCCCATTTTCTTTTCCCCCTCTCTAATTTTAATAGAACAAGACTTGTCTTGGCTAAAAAGCTAGTCTTTTTGGCTTTTTTAGCCCAATACTATCGTTTGAGCATGATTTGGTAATTTTGCTTTCATGAACTTAATAATGATAAGCAATATGTCTTGTCCTATGATTATTATGGTTTTATCGCCCGCGACACTAACTCCCAAGCTCATTGCTTTGGCAAGCGCCGTACTCCTTTGAGTATTCCCTGTGGCGGGCTTGAGATGCTTGTAGTTTTAATTGTTTATAAATCTTTCGATTTTGCGTATTTTTGTTGTTTTTATCTCCCCCTCTTTTCGTAGAATTCTGCTTTTGGTTTTGTTTTCCTTAGCAGGTATTTCTTTCCACACATCGTGCAGTGGTGTTTTAAGTCTCTGCCCCTTATCAGGAACCCTTTTTTGCAGTACTCGCACCTTATCTTTGTGTTTTTTGCTTTCATTTTTTAATAAAAAAAGAAGGAAGGTTTAGTAGTCTTCTCCACTCTCGTCGTCTGTGTCTCCGTCCCCGTCATCTCCGTCGTCTCCGAAGTCATCGTCAAAATCGTCTGTGTCATCATTCTCGTCTGAACCTTCATCATATTGGTCCCAATCTTCCATTTTTGGTTACCTCCATGGTTTTTGAAGTTTTTCATCTTTAAGAATAAAAAAAGGTAAAAAGAGGGGTTTAGAAATACCTCTTTATCTTGCTCAGCACCTTTCCTGCTTCTTGCTTCGTTCCCAGTCCGAAGCTTAGTCCCACTGCTAGGGCAAATCCTAGTCCTAGCGAGGCCACTATTATCAGGAAAGCGTTCGTTAGTATCGACACGTTGATGCCTATCTGTTCAAGAGCTATCAGCATTATTATTACTACTATCACGAAGTATACTACGCTGCTGATTGTCTTTGCTCCTGCCATCTCAGCATGTTGTCTGATCTTTAGTGATACGTAGTGTGCTACGAACAGACCAAATATCAGTATCAACGCTCCGGCTATAATGTTAGGCACCCACAGCACAAACTGTCTTAATATGCTGCTCAACGTTCCCAACTCTACCACGTCTGCTGCTGAGCTTAAGAATATTAAGAAGATGTACCACTTAGTTATCTCTCCCAAAACTGCTGAGATTTTTATGTTTCCTACCGCCCTCGTCATCTTTGCCTTTTCTATATGTTTCTCGAGTCCTGCTTTGACAAGTAGCAACCTTACTCCGTGTCCTATTACGTACGCTATCACGTAACCTATTATCAGAATTAGTATTGCTATTATCAGTCCAGGTAGAAGGTTAACCAGTCCCTGCCATAAGCTGACTACAGGGTCTGTTAATGATATCCCAGTATCCTTTAAAAATTCCAAGGCCATTCTAGCCATTCACCTCCCTTTTTTGGTTATGTATTATCAAATATATATCTTTAAAAACCTTTTTAACCACTTTTAAGATGTGCCTTTTTTTAGAAAGTTATTTATAATTTCTTTATTTTAGTATTTTTATGTCTGTTCGCAGGGCTGTTGTTGCGGGTCAGTTTTATGAGTCTGATCCTAAACGGCTTCAATCCCAGCTTAGCTCCTGCTTTACTTCTGAGTTTGGTCCTGGTTCTCTTCCTGGTAAGAAGACTTCAAAAAAGATTTTTGGTTGCGTTTCTCCTCATGCAGGTTATGTTTTTTCAGGTCCGGCTGCTGCTTTTTGTTACAAGGCTGTTGCTGAAGCAAAACTTCCATCAACTTTCGTCGTTATCGGACCTAACCACACAGGCTATGGTTCAGATTTTGCCACCTCTTCTGATGATTGGGAAACACCTCTGGGCAGAGTGGAAGTTGATAGGGTTTTTGTTAAGAAGTTGGTCGATAAGTGTGATTTTGTTTCTGATGATTCTTCCGCTAGTATGGTTGAGCACTCTGTTGAGGTTCAGCTTCCTTTCTTGCAGTTCATTTCTGATAACAAGTTTAAGTTTGTTCCCCTTGTTTTGGCATCTCACGATCTTGATGACCTTGAGTTGCTTGGTAAAGCTATCGCTTCTGTTGACAGAGATGTTTGTGTTGTTGCTTCTTCTGACTTCACCCATTACGGCGTTGGTTATGGCTATCTTCCTTTTAGTGATAAGAGGAAAGAAAGGATGTATGAGCTTGATAAGAAGGGGATTTCACCTATAGTTTCTCTTGATGTTAGTGGTTTTGTTTCTCACGTTAAGAAGGTCGATGCTACCATCTGCGGTTATGCTCCCATAATAACTACTATGTTTGCTGTTAAGGCCTTGGGTTGTAAGAGAGGTTACTTGCTGAATTATTATACTTCTGGTGACGTTATAAACGATTATTCGAGCGCTGTTGGTTATGCTTCAATAATTTTTGTTTAGATTATTTTGCCGCCATTAAATCCCCCTTTTCAATTAAATAACTTTGTTACCACTTATGAATTTTAGTAAAATTTTATAAGTATTTAACACTGTTTTTTGTTTTATATGGCTAATCTTCCGTTCATTCAGTTTCAGAACATTATAAAAAAGTTTGGTGAAAATGTCGTTCTCAACGGTATTGATTTGGAAATAGCCTATGGTGAGCGTTTCGGAGTAATAGGTATTAGCGGTTGTGGTAAGACCACCCTTCTTAACGTTCTTGTTGGTTTTTTGAATCCTAATTCTGGCAACATTTTTTATCAGTCTCGGGATATAGTTAGGGATAAGCATAACATCAGGAGGACTTTCGGTTTCGCTACTCAAGACGGTTCCTTCTACACCAAGCTTTCTGTTAAGGAGAACCTTGATTATTTTGGTAAGCTTTATGGCATGGCTCAGTCTGACATTAACAGGAGGGCAGAGGGTTTGTTGAAGCTTGTTGGTTTGCACCAAGCCAAAGATGTCATTGCTGAGAATCTCTCCAAAGGCATGCAGCGCCGCTTGGATATTGCTTGTGCCATGATTCACGATCCAAAGGTTTTGATTCTTGACGAACCCACGGAGGATTTAGATCCCATGCTTAGGAAGGATATTCTTCTCTTGATAAAGAAGATCAATGAGAGGGGCACTACTGTTATTATCACTTCTCACTTGTTGACTGAGATAGAGGCTATTTGTACCAAGATTGCTATTTTGCATAACGGCAAGATTATTGAGACTGGTGCTACTGAACAACTTAAGGGTCGTTATTACAAGAATGAGGAGATACATTTACAAACCTCTCCCGGTAATTATGAGAGGATCGCTAAGCATCTTAGGAAGATTGACATCGATAGCATTGATATAAAGGAGCATAAGATGGTTGTTTACACACCAAGGGCTGAGAAGGTGCTTCATCAAATACTTCACGTTATCGAGGATGCGAGAGAGCATCTTGTTGACGTTGCTGTTAACAAACCCACTCTTGAGGAAGTGTTTGAGAGGTTAACAAAGAGGTAGAAAATGTTTGACGGTTTGAAAAGGGCTTATCAGGCTTACAAGGGGGATGATTCTGCTAGGGGTAAGAAGGTTGTCGCTGCTAAGCCTCAGGCAAAGCCCCTCTCCAAGGAAGCTTTTGATGAAACCCCAAAGCTTAATCAGATAGATAGGAGTTCTACCTTGAGGCTTTCTGTCATCGCTAGGTTAGTTGCTATGATCAAAAAGGACTTGAAGATTGTTTTGAGGTCAAAAAGTTCCTCACTTATAGTTATTTTTGGCCCTCTGTTGATAGTTTTCCTCATAGGTATGGCTTTCAACACCTCTTCTCTTTATGATTTGAGGATCGCCACCTATTCTCCGGCCTATTCTTCCCTTACTAATTCAGTGATTGCTGATTTGAAAGACCAGCAGTACAACACGATTCAGGTTGATTCCGAGGGTGATTGTATTGAGGGTGTTAAGCTCGGTACCTATCACGTTTGTGCTGTTTTCCCTTCTAACATGCAGGTAAGCAACGAGGCTGAAAACCTAATCAAGTTTTATGTTGATGAGTCGCGTATGAACCTGGCTTTCTTAATCTCCAGCAGTGTTTCTTCCAAAGTTTCAGCTAGGGCCACCAACATAAGTCTCGGTTTGACTTCTGATTTGTTAAGTACACTTGAAGCTACTAAGGCTGAGCTTAAGTCTAAGAAGTCAACCTTTAGTGATTTGATTACTAGCTCTAACGATAAGTCTCTGAAGGTTAAAACAATCTCTGATGATCTTAACACTTTGGATTTGGAGTACAATGCCAGCGAACTTAACATAAGCGCTGTAGAGAAGGCTGTTGATAAGGTTCAGTCTAACTTGAACGTTAGTGAGGGCATATTTGAAGATGTTAGCAAGGCCATTAACAACTTGAAGGAAGGCGTTAATACACTTACTGATAAGATGAACAGCATGATCGAGGTGCGTGAGAGTTCTGTCAATCAGCTTGCTGGTGTCAGAGATGGTATTCAGCAGGACATTACCAAGATCACTAGCGTTAAGAATTCTATGGACACTTTAGTTGCGGGTATCGAGGGTCTTAAGGTTACTAAAGCTGAGAGTATAGTTAGTCCTGTTAAGACTGAGATAGAGACCGTTACAGGTAAGAAGACTCACTTGAGTTATTTGTTTCCTACTTTTGTTGTTATGATTGTTATGTTCATCTGCATACTGCTTTCCTCTACAATTACTGTTCGTGAGAAGGTTTCAAAGGCTTACTTCCGTAACTTCATAACTCCTACTAACGACATGATGTTCATGATCGGTGGCTACTTAACCAATATATTTGTTGTGGGCTTGCAGCTTCTTGTTTTGTTCTTAGCTGCTTCTTTCTTCTTTAAGGGTGGCTTGTTTGCCGTTATAGGTTCCTTGGTTCTGGTTCTCTTCATAATAGCTACTTTGTTCATCCTGATAGGTATTTTCATAGGCTTTGTTTTCAAGTCTGAGGAAACATCTACTATTGGGGCGATTTCTGTTGGTTCCCTCTTGTTGTTCTTCTCCAACGCAATCCTGCCTATAGAAACGTTGCCTTCTTACATAAGTGGTATAGCCAAGTACAATCCGTTTGTTATTAGCGAGAGCTTGTTGAAGAAGATTCTCTTGTTTAGTTCTAGTTTGAGCGTGGTTTCTGTTCAGATTTACATGCTCGTCTGCTTTGTTGTGATATTCTTTGTGCTTGCTTTCGTTGCAAGGGAGTTAACAAAGAGAAGGTATGGTTAATTCTTATTGAAAAAATTATCTTTCTAACTCTATCAAATCAATAATTCTAATTTTTACTACTGTATAATGATTAAATACCGAAAGCTTTATATAGTGGTTACATTCACATAGTAGTTACATTTTGATAGACTGGAGGATGTTCAAATGATAGTTCAGGAAGATTTTTTGAAAAAGTTGAGGTCTGCTTTTGATCTAAACATTTACGAAGTTAAGATATGGACTGCTCTTTTGTCTCGTGGTCTTGCTACTGCTGGGGAGCTTGCTGACATTTCTAGCGTTCCAAGATCTAGGAGCTATGATGTCTTGGAAAGTCTTGAGAAGCGTGGCTTCGTTATAATCAAACTTGGTAAGCCTATCAAGTACATCGCTGTTCAGCCTGACGAGATTGTTAAGAGGGTTAAGACCTCTATTAAGAAGACTTCTGACTATCAGCTAGACCTTCTTGAGAAGATTAAGGATACCACTCTCTTCAAGGAGATTGAACTTCTTTACAAGCAGGGCATCCACAACATAGATCCTGCCAACCTGGCTGGTGCAATTAGGGGAAGGAATAACATAAGGAATCATATGGATACCATGCTTAGCAACGCTGAGAAATCCGTAGTTTTTGTTACAAGTACCTCAGGATTCTTGCGTGATGTCGAAGAATTTAAGAGGCTTTTAAAGAAGCTTAACGACAGTAACGTTAAGATAAGAATCGCTGCTCCCCTTAACGATGAAGCCAAGAAGCTTGCTAAGGAGATTAAGGACCTGGCAGATGTTAAGCACGCTTCAAAAATCAACGCTCGTTTCCTAATCGTTGATGGTAAGGAAATATTGTTCATGGTTGAGAATGATAAGGACATTCACGAAAGTTATGACACAGGGATTTGGGTAACTTCACCCTTCTTTGCCTCTGCTTTAGAAACGATGTTTAACTCAACCTGGAGCAATCTTGATAAGGTTTAAGGGGGTTAAGATGGAAGAAAACTTTAACTTTGCTGCGCTCGCATCGGTGTTGCTGGGCTTTGAAGCAAATATTTTCAACATTTCACACTTTTACGAAGAATTGCAGAAATCATGGTTATAAAGCAATTTATAACACACCTCTTTCCTTGGATCTAGCTCCCTAACGGGGGCTTCTTCCAAGGGGCTTATAATATGGAGATAAAAATGACAAGTTTTTTGATGCATCCTGAGAAAGGCTATACGTTATTGAGAAGCAGGGGATATAGCATTATTTGGGAATTTATATTCCCTAACCAGTTTAATAATCTAATAAAAAATAAAGATCTGCCACAGTTCAAGGCTGTTGTTAATTATTTTGTAGATAAACCAACAAGTCTTTATATTTTTGGAAGGATAATTGATGCTCTTATGGAGAGAGGTTATAAAAATTATTCTACAATTAGTCTTTTAGTTTCCGGTAGTGAACCTAACATAAAGGCCATTTCAGATGAGTTAATTTTGGCAAGTAAAGATGACACTTCACCATTTGACACAAAAAATTTACATTTTAAAATTAAGAAAGAGAATTCTATACGTAGCCGTCATCCATATTTTCAAGTTTACAACAATTTTGAGGTATTTAAAAAAGAGCCTTCTCGCTCAGGAACTGCTCCAATAAGTCTGACGTTTATGGTGGACTCCGAATTCCGTAAATTGATAGGGAAATCCTGTTAACTTTGATTTATCAAAAAATTTAAAAACTATCCCTCCTTTTTCTATTTTCATGCAGGATCTTAACAAGGTTATTCAGTCCCTCCATCCATTGGAGAGAAGTATTCTTCCCTTCCTTAAGAACGGTATCGACCTTAATACTCTGGCAGAAAAAGCTAAGCTTAAGGAAGTTGAAGCTATGCGCGCCCTTCAGTGGTTTGAGAACAAGCATGTTCTTAAGATCATTTCCAGGGTTTCCGAGGTTGTTGATCTTGATGCTAACGGGAAGAAGTATCTTTCTGAGCAGGGTTTGCCTGAAAGGAGGTTTCTTACATCGCTGGGTACTTCTGAGATGAGTCTTGATGCTGTTAAGAAAAAAGCTGACTTGGAGGGCGATGAGTTTAACGTGGCTCTTGGTTTGTTGAGGAAGAAAGCTGCTATAATGATTTCAGACAAGAAGGTTAAGATTACCGAAAATGGTAGGAAGCTTCTTGATAAGGAGTTCCTTGAAGAGAGTTTTTTGAAAAGACTTCCTCTTGAGGTTTCTAAGTTTTCTCCAGAGGACAAGTTTGCTTATAACGAGTTAAGGATTAGGAAGTGTATCATTAAAACCAACGTAATTAAGGTTAAGTCTGTTGAACTGACAAAGCTTGGTGAGGAGCTTTCGAAGCTTAAGGTTAGTTCTGAATTCATAGATTCCTTGACGCCTGAAATTATCAAATCTCAAGAGTGGAAAAGGAAAAATTTTCGCAGGTACGACACTGCAATAAATGTTCCTAGGATTTATCCTGCAAAGAGGCACTTTGTTAACGAAGCAATCCAGTATGCAAGAAGAATCTGGCTTGATATGGGATTTAAAGAGATGAGTGGTCCTATCTTAAACACTTCATTTTGGGTTTTTGATGCTTTATTCGTACCTCAAGATCACCCTATTAGAGAGATGCAGGATACCTTTTTTATTAAAGACCCAGCTAAGGGGAAATTACCTTCCAAAGAACTTGTTAATAATGTTAAATCTGCTCATGAGAATGGATTTAAAACGGGTTCAAAGGGTTGGCAGTACTCATGGAGTACGGAAGAATCTAAAAAGAATTGTTTGAGGACGCATACAACTGTCCTTAGTGCTAAGACTTTAGCTTTATTAAAAAGATCAGATTTACCTGCCAAGTTCTTTGCAGTAGGGAGGTGTTATAGAAATGAGACTCTAGACTGGTCTCATTTGTTTGAATTTAATCAAACAGAGGGGATAGTTGTAGATGAAGATGTTAATATAAAACATATGATGGGTTACCTGCGAGAATTTGCAAAAAAGATGGGTTATCCTAAAGTTAGGTTTAGGCCCGCATATTTCCCCTATACATACCATAGTATGGAAGGTGATGTTTATGATCCGGTTCATAAAAAATGGATAGAGCTAATTGCAGCAGGTATTTTTAGACCAGAAGTCGTAAAGCCATTACTTGGCAAAGAGATTCCTGTTCTTGCTTGGGGTCCGGGCCTTGATAGGATGATACGTGCAAGTTATAGCTTAGATGATATTAGGGAACTATATACCAATGATCTAAAGCAGCTTAAAAAGATTAAAGACTGGAGAAGGTTTTAAAAATGCTTGACTTGATGCACCTGCATGAAAATGATTCGCCTAAATCATGGATTTGGGTCAACCTAGATATTATTCTAATAAAAAAATTGCTTTTTGATTTATTAAAAAATATGAACCAAAACGAAATCTCAAAAATTATTTCAAAAGAATTGAAAGCTGGTTTTTCAACTGTAGAAAAACATATAATAAAGATAAAATATTCTAGAAAAGATCTGTTAGTCCCGCTACCAATTATTATAGGATTAGGTAATTTATACAATAGAAGGTACAACTCGCATTTAATTAAGTCTTTTAAATACTTTATATGCAAAAATTATAATTCTCAAAAAGTTTATGCTGTTAAAAATATCAATGATACGATAGCAAAGATTATTGGAGCGCATTTAGCTGATGGTTATATCCAACTATATAACAAAAATTTAGCTTGGAAAATCTCAGATGGCCATCAAGAAGAAATCGAAATTGTTAAAAAAATGATAAAAGAAACTTTTGGATTTAACGTTTCGGTAAAGTTTTCTAATAGAGATAACACGTGGTTGGTTTATACAAAAAATAAAATATTTTGTAGGTATCTAACCAAAATTTTTATGTTACCTATAGGTAAAAAGGCAGATATAATATCAGAGCCAAAATTTATTAAACACAACAAGAAATTAAGAAAGGCATTTCTTAGTGGTTATTTAATGTTTGATGGGGGGATAAAATCATCAGGTATTGTTGCATTCACAACTAAGAGCAAAGCAATGGTAAAAAGCTCTCTCAGTATTCTAAATGATGAAGGTCTATGTGTTAATGTGAATTATAATACACATAAAAAAGCATGGACAATCGAGTCCAAGTCTAATAAGGATATAACTCAGTTAAGGAAATGGGAAGAATTTTTTTGGGAAGGGACATCAAAACAAAGAAAATTAAACTTTTTTGTTAGTAGGAAACATATGGAATTTGAAGAAGTTTCTAAGTTATTCCCAGAACATCACCTTAATAAAATTTCAGTTTACGATGTTACTGATATAATTGAGGGATTAGGGGATGCTACTATAAAAGACATGGTTTATATAGCTAATAAAAAAAATAAATCAGTATCCCCAACTACTATCCACAAATATTTGTATTTGTTAGAAATTGCAGGTTTGATATCAAAAAATACAGAAAAAATATGCTCAGACAAGAATACTTACTTAAGAGGTATTTACAATTTTAAATATACATTTAATGGAGAAAGCTATGCCCACAATAACTGTCAATAAAGATATTTTTGAAAAATTAGTAGGTAAAAAATTACCTTTAGACCAATTAAAGGATAGAATCAGTTACTTGGGTACAGATTTAGAGGATGTAAAAGATAATGAGATTATAGTTGAAATATTCCCGGATAGGCCTGATATGTTGTCTGTTGAGGGCTTTGCAAGGGCTTTTAGTTCATTTATCGGTGTAAAAACAGGGTTAAGGAAGTACAATGTCAGGAAATCTAATGAAAAAGTAATAATTGATAGCTCATTGAAAAACATAAGACCATACACGGCATGTGCGATTGTTAAAAACCTAAAGTTCGACAATGATAAAATAAAGGAAGTTATACAAATCCAGGAAAAGCTACATGTCACATACGGTAGGAACCGTAGAAAGGTTGCTTTGGGTATTTATCCTTTTGAAAAAATAAAAACACCTATTAGGTTTATGGCAATGAAGCCTGAGGATATAAAGTTCCAGCCTTTGGAATTTCCACATGTTATTAACGGCAGGCAGATACTTTCCCAGCATCCTACAGGTCGTGAGTATTCTCATCTGCTTGAGGGTTATGAAAAATATCCTATTTTCATAGACGCTAATAACAAGGTTCTTTCAATGCCACCTATTATCAACTCTCATGATACTGGTAAGATTACAGAGAAGACTAAAGATGTTTTCATTGAGTGTTCAGGTTTTGACTTTAATACCTTAAAAAAATGCCTTAACATGGTTGTTACAGCACTGGCTGATATTGGCGGGGAGATTTATTCCATGGAATTACATTATGGAAATGAGAAAGTTCTAACTCCAAATTTGGAACACGAGATTATGAAACTAGAACCTAAATATGTCAATAAGATTTTAGGCATGGACTTAAAAGAAAAGGATATTAAGAAGTATTTAGAGAGAATGGGCTATTCTTATAATAATAAAAAAGTATTAATACCTTCTTATAGAGCCGATGTGCTACATCCAATAGATTTAGTTGAAGATGTAGCAATCGCCTATGGCTTCGAAAACTTTAAAGAAGAAATACCAATAATTTCTACTATTGGTGAGGAGAAAGAATTTGAAAGATTCAAAACCAAGATTGCTGACTTTATGGTAGGCTTTAACCTATTTGAAACAAATACCTACAATTTAATTAACAAAGTAGACCAAACAACAAACTGTAATTTGAACCTAGACACTGTAGAGATAGCAAATTCAAAAACGGAGTATAACTCTTTGAGAGGGTGGATAATCCCTTCATTGTTACGTGTTTTAAGGGAAAATAAGCATAATGAATACCCTCAGCGAATTTTTGAAATAGGGACTACATTCAAAAAGAATATACAAGAAGAAACAAATGTAGAAGAAAATTCTAGATTAGCAGTATTACTTTGCCATAGAAAAGCAGATTATACTGAAATAAAACAGATATTAGACTCCTTACTAACATCTTTAAAGCTCAAATATAACATAGAAGAAACCGAACATGGTAGTTTCATTCCTGGAAGGGTTGGTCGTGTTATTGTAAATGGCAAGAAGGTTGCCTACATAGGTGAGGTTCACCCTCAAGTTTTGGCCAATTTTGAGCTTGACATGCCTGTTGCCGCTTTTGAATTGAACATTTCAGAGCTTTTTGAAATTCTTAAATAAGAATTTTTTAAAGTCTACTACTTTTCCATTTTTTATTTTTATCCCCTCTATTTCTAACATTTTTATTTTTTTATTGATTCCTCCAGCAAAACCGCCAAGCTCTCCACTACTTTTAACGATTCTATGACAGGGCACGATTGGACTATAAGGGTTTACATGCAAAGCACTGCCCACTGCCCTATATGCTTTTGTGTTTAATGCTTTTGCTATCATACCATAAGTGGAAACCTTGCCCTTCGGTATCTGTTTTGTTAGTTTATACACCTTTTCATTGAATTTCATATGCATATTTAAGTTTGATAAAATATTTAAATGCTTATCCTTTTTCATTCGCTATGGATTATGACTTGGAGTTGGAAAAAGTAGTGGATGAGATAAAAAAGGCTAAGGCTAAATCTGTTTGCATACAGCTTCCTGATAACATCAAACCACATGCTACTGAAGTATCCTCATTTTTGGAAGAAAAAACAGGTGCTACTGTTCTCATCTGGGCAGACACCTGCTTCGGCGCCTGTGACGTTCCGAATCTTGATGTTGATTTGCTTGTGCAGTGGGGTCATACTAGTTTTGGTTTTTGAATTTTAATGTTTGAGGTGTGTTATGATAGAGGACATTTTGGAGAGGCGTTCAGAAAACAAGAGGTTTGGCAGTGTTAACATAAAGGTTGTTCCTAAAGATTGGGGAAGGGAGATATGGGTAATAAACAACAAGCATTACTGTGAAAAGCTCCTCGAGATTAATAAAGGATGGCGTTCTAGTTTACACTATCACAATAAAAAAGATGAAACCTTCACGCTTGATGAAGGGCTGATTCTAATGGAGCATCCCAGGAATGAGTGGGTTATGTACCCAGGTAATGCTCAAAGGATTAAACCTGGCCAGACACATAGGTTTACTGCTTTGGAACGTAGTCTTATCAGAGAATGCTCAACCCACCACCATGATTCCGATACCGTAAGGTTTGAGTATGGAAAGAAGGTTGATTTAAGCAAACTGGATGTGAAATATAGGTCAATTAAAAAAAGGTACTGAACTTTTTAATGAAAGCTTTTATCCACTTATTTCTATAAAGCTTACATAAAGTAAACTTTATAAATAATCAGTTTTACAGTTTTTGTATGGCAGACTTAGAATCTAAGTTAGTTAGGGAGAACACAAAAGAGATTAGAGATGCTGTTGTTTCACAGCTTGCCTCCAGAAGGTATGAAAAAGCTGCATCTATGAACAACCCTTACTTCAAGTACAATTTGATACCTTCCATTGTTGACAGGATAAATGATTATGCTCCTACAGGAGCAGGGTTTGTCTCAAATCTCAATTCCCAACTGAACAAGGATGAGGCAAAAAGGGTTTTTACGGACTTGTCTGCATGGGAGAACCTAGTAAAGAAATAAAACTCATCATAAGCAAGCTTGACGATTGGGAGAAGGTTTACTTCTTTGCAGGTGTATGGAAGGAAAGGTACATGACAGGCATAAGGTCAAAAAGCATTTCTGAGATTGTGCAAGGTTACATAAAGACAGGGATCGATTTCTTACATAAGAGCCACATGATTAAAAAAGCTGAAGGAACCTACAGAAGGAAACTGAAGCTACCTCGATCGCAGAACTATCGCAAAGAGCAGACAGAGCTAGGGAGAGTAGCAGCTAGATTCCAAGAATTATTGAGTGAGGATGATGGGAATTTAGAAGTAGGGGAAAGGATTGCTATGTTTCTGGATGGTTGCTCTGAAGATCAGTTAAGGTATTTAACCAAAAGATTTGATCATGAAAACCTTGCTGGTTATGTAACTGAATAATTTCACTTCCCCTTTCTCGGATGTTTTTTCTTTCCCACTCTGGAAAAAATGGAGGCATAACCAACAATCACTACGATTACGAATGTTATAGGGTAAACAAATAGTGAGAGCAGATTAACGGAATATGTGATTTTTTCTTTTGTTAGCTTTTTAAGAATAACTTCGCCGAGGGAGGACGTTATACACACTGGGCATACGCCGAATACCCTCCACTGGCTCTGCCATAGTCTTTTAAAGTATTCATTACTAATGAACAGAAGTATGCATTACTAATGCAAAGATTTATAAATAAGGTATTATAACATAATAGTATGATGCTTAAGGAAACTTTGAGGAGTGTTGTTAAGTCACAAAAGAGTGAACTTTCTTTGTTTGAAGATGGTATAGAAAGGGAAGAACTTGATAAGGTAAAAATAGACCTTCCATTTGTACTAGTTGTGTCTGGAATAAGGAGATGCGGAAAAAGTACTTTGATGCGTCAGCTCATGAAAAAAACAAAGAACTTTTATTACTTTAATTTTGAAGATCCACGAGTGGTAGATTTTACAATTGATGATTTTCAAAAGCTGAATGAAGTTTTTTTGGAAGAATATGGAGGGGAAGGTTATTATTTTTTTGATGAAATTCAAAACGTTCCAAAATGGGAGCTATTTGTTAGGTCGCTATTAGATAAGAAGAAGCATGTTATGATTACAGGCTCTAACGCTTCATTACTTAGCAAAGAGCTTGGAACAAGACTTACTGGAAGGCATTTGCGAAATGAGTTATTCCCTTTCTCGTTTAATGAATTTCTTAAATTAGTTAATAAGCAACCAAGTATAAAGTCTTTTGAAGAGTATTTTCTTAAAGGAGGCTTCCCAGAATACCTTAAGGTTGGCAGAGCAGAAGTGTTGCATGAGCTGTTAAATGATATAATTATGAGAGATATTGCTGTAAGATATAAACTAAGGAACTTAAAAACGATAAAGGAAATGGCTTTATATCTGCTAACGAACGTTGGTAAAGAATTTTCTTACAACAGTCTCAAAAGGATTTTCAGCTTGGGCTCTACTAATAGTGCAATATCTTTTGTTTCATATTTTGAAGATAGTTATTTGCTGTTCACAGTTCCTAAATTTGATTACTCCCTGAAGAAACAGTTAGTTAATCCTAAAAAGATTTACTCTATTGATAGCGGCTTATCAGCTGTAACTTCTGCTTCCTTTTCAGAAGATAAAGGAAAAATGCTTGAAAATGTGGTATTTATAAATTTAAGAAAAAAACACAGGGACATTTTCTATTTTAAAGAAAAAGACGAATGTGATTTTGTCATTAAAAATGGGGCAAAAATTAGTCAAGCAGTCCAAGTATGTTATATCCTAAATGAGGACAATAAAGAAAGGGAACTAAATGGATTAATTGAAACAATGGAGAAATTTAATTTAAGGGAAGGACTGATTTTGACCTATAATCAAGAAGATGAAATAAAACTTAAGGGTAGAAAAATAAAGGTCCTTCCAGTTTTCGAGTGGGTATCAACCATGTAGATTATGTGATGCTCCGGGAATACGTCGATACTTATTTTTTTACTTTTTTCTTCACGCTGTTTTTGTACTTGATTCCTACCATTCGTTAACAAGTAGCCTAAAAGGTCATTGCAGGTATTATAAAGTTGTTCTTGGGTCATCCCAGAAATATCCCTAGTTTCTTTTTGATTTCTTCTTTTAATTTGTTGATGTAAAGGGTGAATTGTAGGGTGACTTCTTTCCAGTCTTCATGTTTTACGGGGGTCCCATAATAATTTATTCCGTTTCTCTTAGTCCTAACTTTTTCGAAGAAATCCCAGTTGAACTCAAGCTCTGGGTGTTTTTCGCAGAGATAAGCAAATAGGCCTTGATGGTTGTCAGATTTTATTTTGTCAAATCTTAAGAAAGCTTCTACAAGCTCATGCAGGGAATCATAGTATAGTTTGTACACGCTGTTCCATTGGTTGCTGTCTTTAGGGATATTTTTCTTTAAGGTATTGCCTGCTTCAACATCTCCCTCAGCTATGGTTAATGTTGATTTTATCTTTTCAATATCTATGTCTTCTACTGCTATGAAGCAGCCTTCTTTCTTGCATTTTGTGTATGCTTCTTTTTGTGTGAGGAATTTAGGCATTCATTTCCACCTTTATGAAGTCAAGATCACCTTTAATGAGGTTGCCTTTAATAATGTTTCTTATCAGGCCTGGATTAAATTTGGTTAGTTCTTCCTTGTTATGGGCAATGAACAGTTGGATATCATGATGTAGTTTTAGTTCGTATTTTGCTATTTTGAGTCCTTCAGGATTCCCGTAAATGAATATGTCTATGTCAGAATTTTTATACCAGTCAGAGCGGGCAAAGCTTCCGAAAAGGATGATTGTTTTTGCCTTGTCTAAAGAAGCTAGATGGTTTAATAGGCCACTTTCGTACAATTTCTTAAGGGCAAATACTTTTTTCCTATTTTGGTATAGGAATGACTGGTGATTGCTGATGTAGTAAGGCATCTTTCCCTTATTCTTGATCCTTTTAATAATTCCTTCCCTAACAAATTGTTTTAGCCAGTTATCAGCCTTGCTTCTGGCTATTCCAGCCTCTTTAGTTATTTCTTCAAAATGCCATTCTCTGGTTGGATTGTCAAAGAACAATTCTGACACAATATCTTCTTTGCTTTGCATAGTAGTACCTATAATAGGAACTATTTTATAAGCTTTTCTCTTTTGTTAATACCATTTAGAAACAACTACGCCGAGGCAGGGATTTGAACCCTGACATCCTAAACGGAAACCAGCTTTCCAGGTTCGCCTGATACTAAGTACCATCTGGCGCAATACCAGGTTATGCGACCTCGGCTTCGAGAATTATGTTTTCTTTTCTTTTTATAAACTTAATCATGGTCAGATTTTTCTGATTGCATGCTGCACTTCTGGCACAGCATCCCCTTGAAGTCCAGACTCTTGTGTTTGACCATCCTCATCTTCTTGCCGCACGCAGCGCATGTTATTGTCACTTTTTCGTATTCTGCTTTCTTTTTCATGATTAATTTTAGGAATTATTGCTTAATAAGTTTTGAGAATCAGTCCTTCATCTCTATTTCTATCGAGACGCCTTCTGGTATGGGCACCCTCATTATCAGCCTCAAAGCCCTTTCATCTACGCCCAAGTCTATTAGTCTTTTGTGTATTCTCATCTCGTAGTTCTCGAAGCTTGCCTTTCCGTCACCGCAAGGGCTTCTCCTCGTAGTTATTTTCAGCCTCTGCGTCGGTATTGGGATGGGTCCTGACATCTTTACTTTTGTCTTTTCTGCTATCTCTTTTATTGAGCCACATATCTCGTTCAGCTTGTCTATCTCCGTGCTCGCTAGTTTTATTCTCGCTTTTGGCATGTTCTTGTCTAAGTTTTGATGGCTTTATAAAATTTGTTATTAAAAAAAGGGAAAGAAAAAGTTAAAGTGGTTTTTTGACCAGGTCTATGCACATTCCTGCAGCGACTGTTGCTCCGGCATCCCTAACAGCGAACCTTGCCATCTGTGGTATGTCCTTGTACTTTTCAATGACTAATGGCTTGGTTGGTTTTATCTTCACTATGGCTGCCTGTCCTGTCTTTATGAAGTCCGGGTGTTCTTTTATCACAGTGCCTGTTGTTGGGTCTAGTTGTTTTTCTATCTCAACTAGTTGGCATGCCACCTGTGCTGTGTGCACGTGGAATACTGGTGTGTAACCAGCAGTGACGACGGTTGGGTGGTTTAGTATCACTATTTGTGCCGTGAATTCTGAAACAACTATTGGGGGGTTGTCTACATGCCCCAGAACGTCTCCCCTCGTTATGTCCTTCTTTCCAATACCCCTTATGTTGAATCCTACGTTGTCTCCAGGTATCGCTTCTGGGATTTGTTCGTGGTGCATCTCTATTGACTTTACCTCTCCAGTCACCCCTCTTCCTTCTCTTGCTGGCACTATTATTACGTTGTCGCCGACCTTCATTACTCCTGTTTCTACCCTTCCTACTGGAACTACTCCTATTCCCGTGATGTTAAACACGTCTTGGATGGGTAGTCTCAATGGTAGGTTAACTGGTTTTTCAGGTTCTTTGAATAGGTCTAGTTGCTCTCTTATCGTTGGTCCCTTGTACCATGGCATCTTGTCTGATTTCTTTGCTACGTTGTCTCCTTTGAGGGCTGCTACTGGTATGAATGGAACTTCTTCCAGCTTGTAGCCTATCCCTTTCAGCAGATTTGAGACTTCTTCTTTTACTTTCTTGAACTTTGCTTCGTCGTAGTTTATCGTGTCCATCTTGTTTACGATGACACCCAGTTGTTGCACTCCAAGCGTTCTGCATAGCCACGCGTGTTCCTTGGTTTGTTCCATCACTCCTTCTGCAGCAGCAACTACCAAGAAGGCTACGTCTGCCTGGCTTGCCCCAGTGATCATGTTTTTGACGAAGTCTTTGTGTCCCGGTGCGTCAATTATTGTGTACTCGAATTTGTCTGTTACGAATTTTCTGTGCATCAGGTCTATTGTCAGTCCCCTTTCTCTTTCTTCTTTGAGCTGGTCCATGATGAATGCGAATTCGAAACCAGGCTTGCCTACCTGTTTTGCTGTTTCTGTCAGCTTTCTCATGGTCTGCTCATCGATTCCGCCTGAATCATAGATCAATCTACCGACTGTTGTAGACTTTCCGTGGTCTACGTGACCTACAAAAACTATGTTTATGTGTGGTTTTTGTCTTGCCATATTTGATTCCTCCACCTAGTTATTATGACTTCTTTTTTTCTCGAATTCTTTTGTTTATAAAGGTTTTGGTTTTTTTTCTTTTGGTGAGGCTAGATTCGGCTTCTGGAGTTGGTTAATGTGTTAATCTGCAAAACCGCTGGTAAAAGAATGCTTACCTGTGTTGATGCTTTACCTCTTTGTATCTTTGTTTTAAGAAACTCGGAGCAGGTCAAAGTTGTTGGCTCTTGATGTTTAAGGCTGATGGATTGTATGCTGCAAGATAATCATTTTTTTATACTTTAAGCGCTTTGCTAAAACACTGGAAAACCCGGAAAGAACACGGAAGACCCTGGGAAAACCAAAAAGTATATAAAGGGGGTATATCATATAAAAAAGCATAATTTACCATTATAAAGTGATGATAAAAATGAAGAATTTGAGGAAAGGTTTCATGGGGGAAATCGTGAAGGATGAGAAGGCCAGGCCTTCTGAAGTTAAGCCTAGTGAGAAGCTTAAGGAATTTAACGCTCAGAAGGATGCGCTTTTCAAAGCCCTTCAGGATGAGAAGGTGCTCTCGATAAAGGAGCTCATTGAGGACATTCAGGCTTTGATGGTTCAGAGGGAGGTCTTGCATAAGGAAATTCTTCGTGATGTTGATCAGGTTAAGATGGATATTAACAACTTTGTCACCTCCCTGGCTGATTCCACAAACACTAGGGAGCAGCTTCTGATGAGGCAGAAGCAGGTTGAGATTGATGAAGTTAAGATTCAGGAGAAGGTGAACAAGTGGCGTGATGTTGCTGAGCTTAAGAGAGAGTTGAGAGAGAGGGTTAGGGAGTTTAAAGATAAGGAAACTAGGGCTGCTGTTTTTGATGATATAATCTTTGTAAAGGAGAACGATGGAACCTTTAACAGTTGAGGACATTTGTAAGAAGCTTAGGCCTGTTTTCGGTTCTAGGATTGATCAGCTCTACTTGAAGTATCGTATGGCTGATTCCCGTGAGGCCAAGGCTGAGATTGAGCAGGCTTTAAGCGCTTTGTATCACAGTTATCTTAGTGAAAGCCTGCTTTCTGATAAGATTTTCTTAGAACCACCGCATAGGACTGTTGTTGATGGCGAATATCCGTTGTCTTATGTCAGCTATGCTGACAAGAAGCTTCATCCTTTCTGCTTGCGTGAGCAGGATTGGGTCAGGCACGTCTGCATTTCTGGTATGACTGGTTCAGGTAAGACAACTCTTGCTTATCACATAATCTACAACTTCATAGAGAAGGGCAAGCCGTTCATAATTTTTGACTGGAAGAAGAGCTTCAGGCCTTTAACTCTTATAGATAAGGAGGTCTTGCTCTTCACAGTTGGTAATGAGAGGGTTAGTAACCTGTTCAGGCTGAACATTAACAGGCCTCCTCAAGGTGTATCACCTAACGAGTGGCTTAACACACTTTGTGACTTGGTTACAGAATCCTTCTTCGCTAGTTACGGTGTCCATAAGTTTTTGTCTGAAACCCTTGATGAGGCTTTTAGGGACTTCGGTGTTTATGAAGGCTCTGAAAACTACCCGACCTGGTATCAGATTAAGGACAGGCTTGATGAAAAGTCAAAGAACTTAAAGAGGAGGGGTCGTGAGTCTGAATGGTTGACATCTGCCTTGAGGATTGCTCACGTTCTCACTTTCGGTCCTTTTGGCGAGGCTGTTAACCATAAGGATAGATTCGGTCTCACCGTTGAGGAACTGCTTGATAAGAAGGTAATTTTCGAGTTGAACTCTTTGTCTAATATCGAGAAGAAGTTCTTCTGCGAGTTCCTGCTTACTTACGTTTACAAGTCAAAAAAGTGTAACCAGGAGGGCTTTTCTGAGAGCTTTAAGAATGCTATTCTTGTTGACGAGGCTCACAACATCTTCCTTAAGGAGAGGCCTCACTTCATCAAGGAATCTGTTACCGATATGGTTTACAGGGAGATAAGAGAGTACGGTGTAGGCCTGATCTGTTTGGACCAGCACATCTCTAAGTTGAGTGATACAGTTGCAGGTAACTCTGCTTGTAACATAGCATTCCAGCAGATGCTTTACCAGGATGTTGAGACTGTTTCCGGGATTATGCAGCTGAGGGACAGGAAGAAGTACTTCTCTATGCTTCCTGTTGGTCAGGCTATAGTTAAGCTTGCCGAGCGTTATTATGATCCATTCCTGATAGATGTTCCTTTCGTTGATCTGAAGAATGAGGCTGTGACTGACGACTCAGTCGCTAAGCGCATGAAGAAGATAATCACGGTTAAGGAGAAGTATGAGAGGTTCAAGGATGCTTCAAAGCCTGAGAAGGTTGTTAAGGAGTTAAAGCGTATTGATGAGGTGTTCAAGATTTCAGGCGTTGACACAGGTGATGCTTACAAGCAGATGCAAGAAGTGCTTGTAACTAACTCCCAGAGGATTGTTGATGAGGACAACAAGAGGAGGGAAGAGGCTTTGAAGGCTGGCAAGCGCGTTATAATTCCAAAAGGAGCTTTGCTGAATCACATACAAGAATTTTTGGTTGAATACATAAATGAGCAGCTTGACCAAGGCTTTAACCTTAAGCTGATTAAGGAGAGCCTGCTTAACTCTGGCTACAAGTATGCTGACGTTAACAGGGCTGTTGTGCATGTTGTTCTTACCCAACGTAACCAAAAGATTAATAAAGGGGTCATAGGAGAGGTAATACCATCAATTAAGTATGAAGATACTTCAGTTTCATGTTCACTAAACAAAACACAAAAAAACCTATTGGATTTCGTATCCAAAAACCCACAATACGGGACAAGCCAAATTTACAAGTATCTAGGTTTATCACCTCGCAAAGGAGATAGACTTAAGAAAAAACTTGTGGACATGGGGTTACTGAAAGTTGAGGCGTTAAAGAACGAGAAAGGTTGGAAAAAGGTTCTCAAACCAACAGACTCTGCTCTTAAATGCCTGGAAAACCCCGGAATAAGCCAGAAATTATAATTTTTGTTATAGTTTCCACTCGGGCTGTGCTTTCATATATTTTGGAATATGTTGAAATTCTTTTTAATTAATCTTCAGAGAGGAAAGACCTTTACAAATGGGGTTTTCCGCCTTAAATACCGTAGTTCTAAAAAGTAAGAAAGGAGATGATCAATGAAAATTTTCATGTTTTTTGTTTTTGTCACAATTGTTGATATTGTTTTCACTATCATCGGGATTCGTAACGGCACTGTTAAGGAAGCTAACATAATTATAAGGTTTATCGATGACAATTCTTATCTTGATATCTATCAGTCAATAATTGTTTTCAAGCTCATGGCTATTTTTGCTGCCTATTGGATTGTGATGGTCCTTCCTTTTTATCTTCAAAAGATTAAGCATAAGTTGAGTTTTCCTTTTCTTGCAGGGGAGGAGGTATGCGAGAAGATTCTTCTAGCCCTAACAATCATAACAGGGATTCTTGGGGCTTTCCCCTCTCTTCTGATACAGGTTCATTAAAACTTCTTCTCAAGAGGTTGACATGGAAACTAAGATGGTGTTCATCTGTCTGAAGTGCGGTATGCCTTATCAGGTCTACAACATTGCTGATAGGGTTGATTGCGAGGAGCGCTAATTCAATCACGTTTCAACTTTCAAAATCTCTTTTAGCAAAGGAGGTGAAGAATATGAAGGATAAATACAAAGCTCTGTTTAGCATTGTTGTCTTTATCATTTTGGTAGCTTTATGGTTGGGTTTTCTTTCCTTGCTTCCATTGTCATTAATCTTTTGGAACTCTTTATCTCCACTTCCTGACAATGGTTTGTTTGTTCTCATCGCAGTCTCCTTCTGGGCATTGTCAATGGTGTACTGGTTTTTTGTAGTCTGTGGTGGATTTGTTCTTCCTATATTGATGCCGATATTATGGTGTGCAAAAGTGGCATTCTCTATAGGAAACGCAGAAAAGAGAATTGAGTGGGAAAGAAAATGGGGGGAAGTCCATTCTGATTTGGCTAAGGAAGATGCCCATAACTGGTAGAATAAAAAAACAAGAAAGGAAAGAAGTAAATGAAAGAGAACCTTACTGAGACAATTAAAGAATTAAAATCGGAGGAGGTGAGACATGAAAAAAAGGCATCTTATTGGTTATCCTGCTGTTGCTATCGGATTTTTTCTAATTGGTTTAGTATGGGGGGTATTTTCTGAAACATTCTTCAAGATTGATATGCTTAATATGTATCAAGATACAGAGGATTATTCCCTTAACTTGTCCTTCAAAAAGAAAGGACTTATCCTTCTCTTCAACACACGTGAGCAGGTTGAAGCAAGGGTAGAGGCTGCTATGATTGATATCATAACGGATGTAACAGCCCCCTATCCTATTAGGGAGATGTTAAATGAGGTAAACAAAGAAAAAAATAAGGAGAAGAAAAAGATTTTAGAAGAGTTCATGGAGTTTTTGAAAGAGAAAAAAGAGGAGAAAAAAATAAAAATTTAATAAGAGGAGGGCTCTATGAAAATCATGTTAAAAGTTTTAACCTTTTTGTTTAATCTCTCATCGAAGGCTACCGCGTTTCCTTCAAACATCTTTGAGAACTACTACTTGAACAAATTCTTCCGTGGGGTTACCAACAAACTTGGTGTATCTTTAGTTGAGGCAACTTCATTACTTCTTGGCTCTCTGGTATTCGTGACAGAGAAAATTCATGTTATAAAGAATTGGGGAGATGGTCGATGAAGCTCAAGGGTTTTTGTGGCAAGCTTTCAGAGATGGGGTCATCAGTGAAGATATTTTTGGAAGTTTTCCTAGAACTGATTCCCGAGATGTATAAGCATTTCAAATTAAAATCCATTTTTGTGGCGCCGTTCATCTTGGTAGCATCATTACTTTATTTTATCTACAAAAAAATTACAGATTAAAGGAGGGAAAAAGATGGCTGGAAAAGTTATTATTATAATGATCGTATTAGGGCTTTTATACTATGCTTGGTTTGTCGACGATAAAAATCTTATTGATTGGTGGTGATTAGAGTTTTTAAGGCATTTCCTGCAATCCTTGGATTTATACAAATTATGACAGAAAAGGAATAAAATTCTAGAAAGGAGGGGGAAAAATGGATAAAAAAGAAAAAAGCATGTTAAAAGTGGCGTTATTTGCTCTCGCTTGTAGCGCTCTGTTCTTTACTTTGTTGCCTTTTGCTAAGGATTTCCTAAATGGTCAGAGGGAGTTCACAGCCTGGATGTCCTGGTGGGATCTTGTACGTCTAACGCGGCTTGGTATTGCTTACTTGGGGTATTCAACGATAGTTAGTAGTGGTATAATCGGGATTTTCTTTTTAATTATCTTGATTGTAATGTGTTGTCTGGATGTATACCCCCCTTCAGAGAAGAAGAGGGCGAAGATATTCCGTGACTGAATAAAAGTAGATTTATCATTTCAAAAATTAAAAAGTTAGAGCATCCTGTATTAAAAGTTTATGAATAGGTGAAAAAGCTGTTTTTTCAAGGTATTTCCATAGAAATACGTTAATCTAACAAAAAAAAAGGAGGTAAACTTATGAAAAGATTGATTAAGTATTTGTTGATTGTGCCGGTAGTTATACTATTTGGATGTGCTGCAGCAATACGGATGATTGATTATGGGAAGATGCAAACAGACGTTGCCATGAGCGAATCAATTTTCCTTACCCCAACCGAGGCAGCAAAAACAATCTATGTTCAAATCCGGAACACAAGCAGTAATCAAAATGTTACAGGGACTTTTGAATCTATAGTCCTTCCTGGGATTCAGGCAAAGGGCTATCAGATTGTTCAAAAACCTTCGCAGGCCACCTATATCTTGCAGACAAATATTCGGTATCTGGGAGAATGGAAACAGGGGATGAATTTTCAGGATACCTTAACTGGGGCTGGATTAGGAGCACTGGCGGGATTAGGATTAGGCGGACCTCACCATCGAGCTGGTGGGGCTGCTGTTGGCGGTGCAATTGGAGCTGGTGTTGGTCTGGCTGCTGATCTGCTTACCCGAGTTAGAACCGAGATAATTGTTATTGATTTCCAGATTACCGAAAGATTATCTGCGGAAGAGGATATAACAGGCCAGAAGGTCCGCGAGTCCGAGATTGTTACAGAGAGAAAGACAATGGGCGGTATGGGAACTAAGCCAGATTCTCCCACTTCTAAAACAACACACCGTCAGGTCTCGAGTTCAAAGGAAGGCGTTAAAATATATAACGCTGCCGTGGCTGCTAGAGCGGCTCAGGTTAACCTTAATGTTAACGAGGCCACTCAACGTCTCATTGAAACCGCTGGCCGCCAGATTGCTGGAATTTTTTAAGAATAAAGAAGTGCTAATTAACTTAAAGCACCCTTGATGCTCTAGCCATTAGAAGAGAGGATCGTACTTTAAAGGTTGTGCAGGATTCTGCTTTTGACTACAATATTTGCAAAGAAAGGGGGTGGTATGATGATACTTAAATTAGGGCCTTAGTAGAGGCCAATTGAGAGGGAACTAGGACCTGAGTTGAACAATTTTACATTTAATATTATCGAGGAGGGTAATATGCCAAAATTTAGAAATTCTAAATTTGATAAGGATGTTATTATTTGTCCTAGTAAACCTTTGAAAGATGCTCCACTGAAGAGGGTATTGGGATGGCTCAAAGGAACTATAGAAATCACCTCTGGAAAGGTTTCTTCAGTACCTCTTGCATCTGGATCTGGGAGAGTAAATGTGATGTCTGTTCGCATATTAAAAGGAAAAGGCCCAAATGGTGAACCTCCAGGCACCATAGTTCAATTGCCTGCAGATATGACTGTTGCAGTTGCCCCAAGAAACAAGAGAGGATAAATGAAGCGGGAGGGAAGTGCATACGCTCTGGTGGGATAGTAACTGGCCAAGAGCTTTCAAATGCAGCCTTCCCTCCTACATTGTATAACACAAAAAGGAGGAGTTCCATGAAAAAATAATTTTTAATATACTTATTTTTGTCCTTTTTCCAACTGTTATCTTTCCAACTTTGTGTTTTGTGCAATTCGAACGCATGTTCGGTTAATAAAATGAGGCGGGTGTGGAGGCTGTTTTAACATTAAAAATTTATTAAAAAGGAGGAAAACAGTTTATGAAAAAAATTATTGTAATCGGTTTAATTCTACTCTCGGCTTGTATTTTAATCGGTTTAATCTCTAAGCTCTTGACTTTGCCTGCATGGAGCCAAGAAAAATGCGAAGCACCAATCTGGAATGTTGGGGAAAAGTGGACCTACCAAGATGTAAATGGCGGCACTTCGACCACCGAAATTGTAGAAGTTAAAGGGGATTTGTATGTCGTAAAGTTAGGACGTAATTTGTACGCCTATGATAAGAAAACCATGAACGCCAAGTATTTGATTGAGGAGGGTAAGCAAGTAAATACCACGTACAGAGGTAGAAAGCTGCTTGATTTCCCCCTATTTGTTGGGAAGAAATGGTCAGATAGAAGGAGCGGCATAAGTGTGGGACCAGATTTTATGGATTGGCTTCACGAGTTCAGGGTAGAGGGTGTTGAGGAGATTACAACGAAGGCAGGAACCTTCAAGACTTATAGGATTTACGAAAAACAACGTGTTATGTCCCGTAGGAGGGCTGAGGGCTGGATTCGTTACTGGTATGCGCCAGAGGCAAAAAATTGGGTTAAAAGGGAAGTTGAAAAAACAGCTTTCTGGGATAATATAAAAATTCTAGATACACAACTTATCTCTTTTGAATTGAAGTAAATCAAATTAATGAGAAAGGAGGATGCGATGAATGGGCTGTTCTTAACTAGGTGGACTGTTGCTGTGGTGACAATACTCGTGGGTTTGCTTCTTTTGATAACATCATCTATTTCGATAATGATGTTGGTTTGGAAGGCCACGCCATTAACAAGAGAGTTTGGCATTAGTGCTTTGTCAGTTTTTATTACCGGTTCTGTAATTATTGCTATACTTGGCTACATGCTTTTTTCTCTCGGTGCTAGGTTCTTCTTGTACGCTGGTCTTGTACAGAAGAAAATCAGGGAGTTAGAAGCGCAAGAAATTGTCAGTAAAGTTTTCAAAATCTAAACTTCTAAAAATGAGGGGGTGAAAAGATGAAAAGAACGTTGTTCTTCACAATAATGATACTAGCTTTCACGATAGAAATTGCCAACTCGCAAATGTTAGAGAAACAACCTCTCTGGCAAGAAGGAGACAGTTGGACCTATGAAAGAACAACCAAGGGAAATTTCTCATACACATATACAGTAAGTGTAGTTAGCAAATCACAGTTCCAAGGCAGAAGAAGCTACAGGTTAGAACTCAAGTTCTATGATGCAGAGGGAAAGATGTATGAAGACTTCAGCAAGTGCTTCATACATTTCACAACAGAACTAACCTACTTAGGCATAGAAAAACCTGATGGAACTGTAGAGGAACCTACATATTTGCCATTAACAATCAACTGGCGGCCATTATTAAAAAAGGGGAAGGAAAGGGCTAGCACACCAGCAGGAGATTTTGATACATTCAGGATACTAAGAAAGTATTCACTACCAACAAAGCAGGAAGAGTTTCAAGAAGAATGTTGGTATTCCCCAAAAGTAAAAAATTTTGTAAAAATCATCAAGACAAACTACGACATTGTTGATCAGCTGGTAAGTTACAAATTTAAAGGTTCAGAACAAAATCATCGATAGGTTCATCATCATAATCACAAACCAGAGACCTTCACACTAAATTCAGGTGTGGAAAACGGTGTACCCATACACCCCCTCCTCCACCTGAGTGCTGGAGGTCTCTCTAAATCCAACTATGATTTTTTAAGAATTTTTAATAAAAGGAGGTGAGAGGGGACTGGGTGGCTTGAGGCGATTTAGATTTTTCTTAAACCTTAAAATCTTAAACCTTAAAAAGAAGGAGGTTCAAAAATGAAGAAACTAATAACTTTATTGGCTATGGTGCTGATGTTAACATCTGTAGATGCTAACGCTGACTGGTATGGGGACTCTGACGTGAGAGTCAGGGTCAAGTTGGAATCAGAAGTAGAAACAACAACAGGGTTAAAAGCTAAGTCCCAGATGATTTCCATGTCTGGCAAAGGGTTTGTCTATTTTGAGTTGTACGGTAGTGATGCTCCGTATATGGAAGTCTATCTATACGGGGACTACACTACCCCTGATACGATTGAGCCAGCTGGGTTCCTTATTGAGTGTAGTAATTGGGACCCGTATTGGTGGGGGATTTATGCAACGGTCTATTCGTATAACCCCACTAAAATCTCCACGGAAACGTTCCATGCGATCCTCCAGTGCGAGGCATATAGGTATTACATGCCCGAGGGTGTGTGGTCAATCCTTGGGGATGCAACAATTGATGTAAAGGGGACTTATAACGAAAAGAAGGACTCCATAAGGGCAACGGGTAAAATGGTAGGGGGTTCTTTCCGTAACGAGATATATTCAGGTAGCGTCTCGTTACAACTTTACTCCTGGTAGTTTGTTTTTTTGCTCCTTGAGCTTAGCAGTTTTGATATTCACCACTTTTAAAAAAGTTGTCTAGAGTTCCTAGTTCCATTATCTAGGCAACTTTTTTTTCCAAGTATATATTGGTCATACAATATTAATATTATTTTTTGTTCCGTATTATATACTCTAAAATATATATTACACCAGTGGCCATCCCGTCATTTGTGCAAGGAGAGTTTATAAATTTGGATTGTATAAATAAGGTGTGCGCCAAACAGGTACAGCCAGCTTACCGCTTCACTTTGGTTCATGTCCGAAGTGGCTCTTTTCTAGGATGACTGGTTTAGGTGGTGCCATAGCTGAAACCATAGTGCACGAACATGGTCAAGCTGAATTCATAAGGAGGATTTCAGATCCTTTCTTCTTCCAAGCATTGGGTTGTGTTTTAGCCTTTGATTGGCATTCTAGTGGATTAACCACAACAACTCTTGGCGCTTTGAAGGTTGCCTTAACCCGTAACGAGTTGGGAATTAAGGTTTGCGGTGGCAAAGGTAAAGTCTCAAGAAAAACTCCCTCTGAGATTGAGTTTAATTCTGAAAAGCTTTCTTTATCTTCCCAAAAGTCTGAGTCTCTTGTTTACGCTTCAAGGATGTCAGCTAAGGTGGATAGTGCGCTGGTACAGGACAATTATAACCTCTATGCCCATTTCTTCGTATTTTCTGAAAACGGTTGTTATGCTGTTGTGCAGCAAGGCATGAATCCTAAGATTGGGTATGCTAGGCGCTATCACTGGCTTTCTGGTTTTGAAAACTTCATAGAAGAGCCTCACAGTGCTATATGCTGTGATAAGAAAGAGAGTGAGGTTCTTGATTTAACATCTAAGAAAAGCTCAGAAACTAGGAGCATTTCAGTAGACCTTGTTAAGGATAATCCTGAGCATCTGGAAAGAGACTTCAATCGTGTCTTAAACATGACCAGCAACCATTACAACTTGAATCTCTCGAGAAAATCATTGACTTATTTAAAAAAGGCTTACGAGTTTCAGCCAAAAAACTATGAAGAGTTAATTGCAATACACGGTGTCGGTCCTTCTTCTGTAAGGGCTCTTGCATTGATTTCGGAATTGGTTTATGGAACGAAGTCAAGCTGGTGTGACCCCAGCAAATTTTCGTTTGCTCATGGTGGGAAAGACGGAGTCCCTTTTAATGTAAAAAGAAAAGTTATGGACTCCAACACAGAATTTTTAAAGGATGCTGTTAAAAATGCTAAGATGGGGGATAAGGACAGGCTTAATGCAATTAGAAGGTTGAAGGATTTTATAAGATGATAGTAAAAGAAATAAGCTGCAAATCTTTGTTGAACAGGACAGGTTTGGGTTTTGATTTTTGTATTAATCCCTATGTTGGCTGTTCCAACAGCTGTGTTTACTGCTACGCTCGTTTCATGCTTAAATACACAAAGCATAAGGAAGCGTGGGGTGGCTTTGTTGATGTTAAGTCGAATGCGGTTACTGTATTGAGGAAGGAATTGAAGAGAAGGAGGCATGGTTCTATTTTCTTAAGCTCTGTTACAGATCCTTATCAAACTGTTGAAGGTAAGTATGAGCTTACTAGGGCTATCTTGGATGTCCTTCCAAAGGATTTTAAGCCCTCGATACTAACAAAATCCTCCCTTGTAACAAGAGATATTGATATAATCAAAGAGTTTGAGGAGATAGAAGTTGGAATGACAATAACAAGTTTGAATGACTGGAAGAATTTTGAGCCTAACTCTTCTCCGGTAGAGGACAGGATTCATGCTTTAAGCAAGTTCCACAAGGCAGGTATTGGCACTTATGTTTTTTTGGGTCCTGTCCTGCCTTACATAACCGATAAGGATCTTGAGGTTCTTATGGAAAAAATTGGTTTTGTTGACTATGTAATGGTTGACAGGCTTAACATCAAGGGTGGCAATTGGCCTAGGATCAGGAATGTTTTAATGAAGGAGTATCCTGATTTGCTGGATAAGTTTTCTGAAGCTGTTTTTAAAGGCACTTACTATTCTGATTTTAAGGAGAGGATAAAAAGTTTAAGGGATGATCTGGATTTTTGTTATTAGTTACTTCCACACTCCTGGTATTTTTTCTTTGCAGTTGAAGCATTTCCCGTTTCTTATTTTGTTGTACTCAACTCCGAAGTAGGAGCCTCTTTTTATTAGTCTCTCACCACATTTCGGGCAGAACGTATCAGAGTATCCGCCTTCAGCTCCCACATTGCCGATGTAAACAAACTTTATTCCCTCATTCCTTGCTGTTTCATACGCTTTTTTTAACGTTTCAATAGGTGTTATCGGTGTGTCTATCATCTCGTAGCACGGGTAGAACCTTGAGAAGTGCAGCGGTACATTTGTACTGAGATTCTTTTTTATCCACTTACACATCTCTTTTATAATTTTCATGTTGTCATTGTATCCTGGAATCACCAAGTTGGTTATCTCTAGCCACAAATTCATCTTCTTTATTAACTTCAATGAGTTAAGTACAGGCTCTAGTCTTACTCCGCACACTTCCTTGTAGAATTTTTCGCTGAATCCTTTCAAATCAACATTAGCTGCATCAATGTATTTGTACAGCTCTTTTAATGGTTTCTCATTTATGTATCCATTTGTTACCATCACATTTTTTATTTTCTCCTTCTTTGCTATTTTTGCTGTGTCGTAAACATTCTCATATTGAATCGTAGGCTCATTATACGTGTAAGAAATACTTTGGCATTTTGATTTTATTGCATTATCAACAACTTGGTTTGGTTCCATTTTCATACTTAAGACATCTTCTGGTTTTGCTTTTGATGTCGTATAATTCTGACATTGATGGCAGAACAGGTTGCATCCAACAGTCCCTACGGAGTATGACATGCTTCCTGGCAGGAAGTGGTATAAGGGCTTTTTTTCTATTGGGTCTACGTTGACTGCACATGGTCTTGCATAGACCAGGCTGTATAGTTTTCCCTCTCTGTTTTCCCTAACTCCACATTTTCCTCTTTCCTTTTCTTTAATAACACAGTACCAGGGGCACAGTTGGCACTGTACTATACCCTCTTTTACCTTCCTGTAGTGCATCGCTTCTTTTTCTTGCATTTTAATTATTAACTAGGGCTTGTTTAAATCTTTTTTGGAAACTTTTTTATAATACCTTCTCCTGTAATACAGCATGAAGAACCTCGAGATTGCAAAAATCTTCTATGAGATAGCTGACATTCTGGAGATGCAGGGTGTGAATTGGAAGCCTGCAGCCTATCGTAAGGCTGCTCGTTCTCTCGAGTCTCTTTCTGAGGAATTGGAGGATATATACAAGAGTGGTAAATTAAAGGACATCCCTGGTGTGGGAGATGCCCTCGCTAAGAAGATAGCGGAATATCTCAAGACTGGTAAGATAAAAAAGTATGAGGAATTGAAGAAGACAGTCCCTAAAGGCATAACAAAGCTTATGCAGATTCAGGGTCTTGGTCCTAAGAAAGTGAAAACCTTATACAAGAAGCTTGGTATTAAGTCGATTAAGGATTTGGAGAGTGCTGCTAAGAAGCATAAGATAAGCAAACTGCCTCTGTTTAAGGAGAAGACAGAGGAGAATATCCTGAAGGGTTTGGAGTTATACAAGACTGGTGAGGCCAGGACTCTTCTCTTTTTCATCAAGCCTATTGCTGAAAGGATTGTTACAAGATTAAAATCCTTGAAAGAGGTTGAGAACGCAATTGCTGCTGGTTCTTTGAGGAGGCAGAAGGAGACTGTTCGTGACATTGACATTCTTGTTATATCAAAGAACCCGGTTAAGGTTATGGATTTCTTCACTAATATGCCTGATGTTAAGCGTGTTCTTGCAAAGGGCCCTACAAAGTCTACTATCATAATCAAGGAGGGTATCCAGGTTGATGTCCGTGTTGTTGAGCCTGAGAGTTTTGGCTCTGCCCTGATGTATTTTACTGGCTCTAAGGATAATAACATTGCCATGCGTGTTATCTCGATAAAGAAGGGTTTCAAGCTCTCTGAGTACGGTCTTTTCTTGAAGAAGACTGGCAGGATGGTTGTAGGCAGGACTGAGGAGGAGATTTACAGGAAGCTTGGCATGGATTATATAGAGCCTGAATTGAGGGAGAACATGGGTGAGATTGAAGCTGCAATGCACCGCAAGCTTCCTAAGTTGGTAAGGTTAAGCGACATTAAGGGTGATCTTCATGTTCACAGCAATTACAGCGACGGTTCTGATTCAGTTATTGATCTCGCAAATCATGCCAAGAAATTTGGCTATTCCTACATCAACGTTTCAGATCATTCGAAGTCAACGCGTATCGCTCATGGCATCAAGGATGAAGACATTATGAAGAAAATCAATGATATTAAGAAGGTCAATGCAAAGGTTAGGGGTATCAAGGTTTTTTGCGGAACAGAAGTTGATATTCTGGCTGACGGTTCTCTCGACTACGATGATGATATTCTGAAAAGGTTTGACATAGTTACTGCTTCTGTTCACAGCAATTTCAAGATGTCGATGGAGAAGATGACTGAGAGGTTGGTTGCTGCTCTCGACAACCCTTATGTTGATGTGCTTGGTCACCCCATAGGTCGCTTGATAAACAAGCGTGAGCCTTACGAGTTTGATTTTGATAAAGTCCTTGCAACTGCCAAGAAGAATGGTAAGGTTTTTGAGATAAATTGTGTTCCCAACCGTATGGACCTTCCCCCCAACCTTATTAAGGCCTCTGTTGATGCCGGTGTTAAGCTTGCTATCGGCACTGATTCTCATAACCTTAATCATTTTGCCTTCATGAATGGGGGTGTCTCTCTTGCTAGGCGGGGCTGGTGTGAGAAGTCTGATGTGCTTAACACCCTTGACCTATCTCAGTTGGGTAAGCTTTTGGGTTTAAAGTAAGTTTTAAATATTTATTCGTGCTATGTACTTTGGGATGAAAGCCGCTGCTTGTATGGTTTGTAATCAGAGGATTGCAAAATACACCTGCGTTAAGTGTGGTTCTTTGGTTTGTGACTCTTGCTATGACAAAGTCTCTGGCATGTGTGTTTCTTGTAAGCGCGGCAAGGTTTTTAAGAGGTAGGGGGTGGTTTTTATGGAATATAGCAGTTTTGTTTTAAAGAGAATTCCTCAGGATGTTAAGGAAAAGAACAAGTTGGCTTTTGGTATGCTCCTGTCGATAATAAGGGATAACACCATAAGGACTACTGAGCAACTTAACAACTATATACTTGGTGAGGTCGATTCCGGTAGGGTGTGGCTTGCCAAGAATAAGACTTCTCCTACTATGAATAGGCTTAGGCGTGACTTGGTTCAGAAGTTGAATTATCTTAATAAGGTTAAAGGTTTGTGTGATACCTACTTAAAATGAAGGCTAAGGAGCTTCGTGAGTTGCAGGAAAAGGTTTCAAGTAAGGTTGTTGTTAGGGACGACTTTAAGCTTGATTCTTTGAAGTTGGTTGCAGGTTTTGACATAGCCGCTACTGGGAATGATTTGTTTTGTGCTGGGGTCATAATAGATAAGGATTTCAACATTGTTGAGCAGAAGTATTCAGTTTCAAAGGAGCAGTTTCCTTACATCCCTACTATGCTTATGTTTCGTGAGGGTCCTCCTATTTTTGATACCTTTGCTAAGTTTGATAACCGGCCTGACTTGATTATGGTTGACGGTAACGGTATCTTGCACCCTTCTAAGTCTGGCTTGGCTTCTTATGTTGGCGTCTCTCTTAACATTCCCGCTGTCGGTGTTGCTAAGAAGTTGCTTTGCGGGGAGGTTCATCAGGGCAAGGTTTACTTTGATAACGAAGTTCGTGCTGTTGTTCTTTACACCAAGCAGGGCAGCAATCCTGTTTTTGTAAGCCCGGGTCACAGGATATCTGTTGAGACTGGTGCTGAGATTGTGAAGTCTTTACTTAAGCCGGGTTTTAAGCTTCCAGAGCCTTTAAGGCTTGCTCATAAGTTTTCTGTTAGGTTTAAGAAGGCTGGTTTGGTTCCTGAGTGAGGGGAAAGTTTTATTATTCTCCTCTCAATTTTATTCATTTGAGCGGTAGTGATCTAATGGCTAGGATACCACCCTCCCAAGGTGGTTGTTGCGGGTTCGAGTCCCGCCTGCCGCAGATTTCTTATTCAAGTAAATATCAGGAAAAAAGAAAAAGTGTTTATCCGCAGCAAGTGCATATACGTGAGTTATAGTTGTAGTGTTCATCCCTACCTAAACGTGGTTCATACTCATACCTGGTATCATATGTAGCAGGACTATCACAACTTACTGTGGACCCTCGTGTATAGTATGGTATGGGGCTATATAGACGGGCGCCTCCTTGTCGCATACTACTAAACTCTATTTTGTCATCTGTGTATGTGTTAAAAGCTGTTACACAGATTTTCCCTACTTCCTCGCATGACTGTTTGCAATTGTGTGCATCCATCCCATTTTCAAAAGTATTAATACAGGATCCGAAAAACTTCTTGATTTCATCTCTGCAGTAGTACCTGTTCCAGTCCGCACAATCTGCGCATGGTATTTCTACCGATAGGTTATTAGGCCTTAACATACCTGGTGGCGGTGTTTCAACCATTCCTACTTCTTCGTAATCAGAATTGGATGTATCACCAGTCCATCCCCTATCATCTATCTCTGTTTCTACCACATCCTTTTTACCGAAGATTCCTGTAAAGAAGTTTGATATTCTTCTGAAAAACGATCCCTCTTCAACGTCTTCGATAGGGGTTACCTCCAAGTAAAGTATGTTTGATTTACACTCACCGCAAACAGCTTGCAGTGTCCAAGTACCTACAGTAGAGATGTATGCAGAGTTAAAATTAAAGTATCCAGAATCCTCGATTCTAACTACCATTATACTCTCCCAGGGGTCATCCGAGTCAACACGACCTAAAATATCGCACACAGCATTAGGCGTGTAACGAACTCTCCCACCAAACTCTTCACCACTAACTATTGTTTGTTGTCTTAGTTGTAGCACACATTGTGTTGTGCTTGTCTCTGCGGCTTGTTGTTCAGGTGGTTGTTGCGTTTCTGTTTGGGTTTGGTCTTGTATCGCTGGTTTTATTTCTTCGCATTTGGCCATGCACTGTTCGTAATACTCATAGTCTGAGGCATAATACTTGTTACAGTGGAATACACAGTTGGTGTAGCTGTCAGTCGGTGGCATGGTTCTGCATATTCTGCAGTACGCTCCTCCGCAATCTACGTCTTCCTCATCCCTGTTTTTGATCCCGTCATTGCATGTTGGTTCTGGCTGTGTTGTTTGTTGTGGTGTAGTTCCTGTGGATTCTGAGCAGACGTTGTTTTTACAGATTGTAGTTGAGCAGTCACTTGAGGTTATGCACGCTTTTCCCTTCTGGCATTTGGGGCATGAACCTCCGCAGTCAACATCTGTTTCGTCTTGGTTTTTTAAATTGTCTGTGCATGATGTTTGCGGTGCGCTAGCTTGTAAGCATACGCCGTTAGAGCATCCATAATCGCATCTAACATTCTTGAAGGTGTAACCGCCGAAGCTTCCAGAATCGCAAATTGCTTCCCTCACGTAACAACCGTTTGGCGCATTTGCTTGGCATGAAGTAACTATGAGGCTCCCCTCAACACAGTCTTCTCCTACACTTCCTCCGTTGAACCTTCCGTCATAGTCTCGATAACGGAAGGTAAGGGAAGCTTTGACTGATGGATTTGCGCTATCCTCATCATTACAGTATGTTGTTGTATCTGAAACCTTTTCACATTTGTAGCTTACGCAGTATATGTTATTTGCTGTGTCGCATTGTGAGTCTCCATTTGTCATGTAGTTGCAGCTGTCTCCTGTCGTTCCGCCATACACAAAATAGTAGCCTAGCATGAAGAGAAAAACAATACTAATAAGAAATAGCACTTTTGGTTTCATATCCTTCCACCTCATTTTTTATTATAAGCTAAAATATTCGTTTATTTAAATATTTTGGTATGTAAAAAGGTTTTACAAGCTCTTTTTATTTTTTAAAACACAATACTTAAAAACTGCTGTTTGATTTCTATACTTACCTGGGCTTGTAGTCTAGTGGCTATGAGGAAACTAGCAAACGCCACCCTCACACGGTGGAGGTCCCCGGTTCGAATCCGGGCAGGCCCACTATTGTAACTTCCTAAAAGTAGTGACATACAGAAAGGTTTATAAATATATTTTTCTCTTAACATAAGCATGAAAGAGCCTAAGGAAATGAGTTTTGATGAAGGAAAGGATTACCTAGTTAAAACCATTCTAGAGATTAAAGATTTGTTTAGGCCTGTATTAGTTTCTGTTCACGGCTATCCCGACGCTGGCAAGACTGAGATTACCATGAGTGTTATTGATGCTCTTTATACCAACCATAAAATTTTTGGTATGAGCTGTCAGTGTCGTGATAACTTAGATGACATAATGGCTCACGATCCTGTTCCTGCTTTCCTGCTTATGGAAGATTTGCCTGAAAGGTTCCGTGTGTTGGAGCATTTCATAACCTACTTTGAGAGGGGTCCTAACTTGAGTGTTTACATAACAAGGCAACCAATGAAAGATCTGCCCTTGGCTGATTTGAAGAAGATTTATCGGGAGAATTACGATGTTGTAATAGAGAACCTTAAGGCAAGGGAGAAAAATGGAAAAACCCCTGAAGCTAAAATTGTTGATCGGTATTTTAATGAGTATGTTGGGTAAAAAGTGATTATTTTCTCTCCCATATGAGTTTTCCTTTCTTGTAGACCCTCTTTATTCTGTGTAGCGGTATTTCACTCTCCCCTACTTCGAAGAATTGATTATCGTAACTCTTTATCTGCTCATAATTTATCCTTGTCTCTTTTCCTTTTATCCTGTCCCAGTAGCCTATTTTGTATTCTTCTTTTTTTTGTTTAGAATCCCACTTTATCTTGTCTAGCAGCTCTTTTATGGGTGTCATAAAACAGAACCTCCTAGTAGAAAACCGTAACCCCCTTTATTTGTTTTTTGTTATTGAGTTAATGTTATCACCAGTCTCATTGGGCTATTTCTTCGACCATGCTTTCTTCTTCCATAACAAGGCCGCATTTGATGCAGTATACCTCTTCATCGTTCGAAGCTAGCTGGCCTCCACACTCAGAGCATCTAGAGGTGATTTTCATATAGTTTGGTTTTATATTTTCTCCAGCTTTTAAGGTTTGTTATTCTTTACTATATTGTTTTTAAAAATATAGAAAATTCTTACCTGGACTCTGAGGTTTTGAGCATTACTTTCCTTCTCTGTTTTATCGCTTCTGTTAATGTCCTGCCGAGTTTGCTTTTTTTGTGTACTTTTACCTCGCCCTTTTTGCTTGAGGTTGCTGTGAATAAGAACTGGTCATTGACAAAAAAGTCTATGTTTGTGTTTGTCTCATTAATGTAAAACATTAGGTATGCGCTGTTCTCGTTTAAATGGTATTCTACCTCCTTCCCTTCTACCCCCACCCTTTCTTGTTTCTCCCTGACCTCTATATTAATGCCTAGTTTTTGTTCTATCTCCTCTATTGTTTTTCCCTGCTTTCCTATTATTCTTCCTATGTCCCTTTCAGGAACATATATTATTGCCTTGTTGTCTGACACTACCTCTGCCTCAACATCGTCGCTTAAGTTCCTTATTGCCTTTTCGATTTGCTTTGCCGCAAGTTCATGTATAGAGCTTTTTTTGCCTCCTTCCTTTACAGGCACAACTACAGTCTCTTCTCCGTAGCTGTATATCTCGAATTCCAGTGTGTTTGTTTCGAAGTCTCTTACCTCTACTACTGGTCTTGCCAGGTCTGCCTCTGTCATTCCGGCAGGCACTTTTACCGTCATTCCTACGCTTAGTACCTTGTCTATTGCTCCGTTTTTTATGAATATGACTGTGTCTATCACATGGGGTATTACACCTAGTTCTATTCTTCCCACGAATCTTTGTATTGCATCTACAGGGTTTGTTGCGTGTATCACGCCCAATAATCCTATCCCGCTCAGCCTTAGGTCTGCAAACAGCTTGAAGTCGGTTGTGTTTCTCATCTCGTCGAATATTGTGTAGTCTGGTCTTGATAGTAGTAGTATGTCGTGTATTTCTTGGGCATCTCCATGGCTTATTGCGTATTGTGTTATCTCATCTGGCAGTATCATGTCTCTAGGTGCTTCTAATGTTTTTACTACCTTGTCTTGTCCAGCATAGTATTCTGCTAGTGCAGCTGCGCACGTGCTTTTTCCCTGTCCTGGTGCTCCTGCTATTAGTACCCCTTCTGCCTGCTCTGCTATTCTTTTTTTGAGTTTTTCACTTAGTTTGTAATCTTCAAGGGATAATTTTTTTATCGGTCTTACTGCTGTTATTTCCCATCCGTCAGAGAACGGCGGTCTTGTTATTACAATCCTGTATTGTCCAAGCTGTACTATCGTGCTTCCTTCTCTCTGTATCTCTATGAAGCTGTCTTTTCTCAGCTTTGCGCCCTCGATTATCTCTTTTGATATATCCTTTATCTCGTCCTGCTCCATGATTTCTTTTCTTATGATTTCGAAAACCCATTTTCCAGGGGTTCCCTTCTTTGCTTTTGGCTTTACGTTTTCCCTTAAGTGTACGGACATGGTTGTTTTGTCGAAGAATTTGTCCAGCTTTAGTTTCTTGAACTCTTTTTCTTTTGGTTCTATGTAGATTACCTTCATTCCCTTTGCTTTTGCTATCCTTGCCTGGATCTTGTCAGCACTTAGCAGTGTTGCGTCCATCTCCCACGCAAGGTCCCTTATCATGGAGTCTATCTCGCCCATTGACGCATACTTTATCTCCACCATCCTCGGCCTTCTGCCAGCGTATTTTATTGAGAAGTTTCTTTCTGCTGACAGCGTCCATATCTTTTCCAGTTCATCCAGACCTAGGTAGCCTACCGCTCGACCTAAGTTTGCCTGGTGCTCTAACTCTGCTAGAACTGCCTCGTGTATTATTACCTCGTCGAATTGAAGTTCTTTATTCTGTACCTTTTCAGAAATTAGTCCTTCGATTATGACAGAAGTATCAGGCACCAGTTTTTCTATTTTATCCATAAGTTTTTACAATATATGTTTTATATCACTATTTAAATTTTTCTGAGGAATACCAGGAATCCTGTGTGGCCTATCATCTTACTTTTTGGCCTTACCTTCTTTCCTTCTACATGCCACTCTCTTTCTATCAGCTCTATGGTTTTTTCTTGTATAAAGCTGCTCCCTTCTGCTGCTTTTATTAGCTCTTCTACCTGTGTTGTTGTTGGTAGGTATGCTACTAAAAACTTTCCTGATTTGAGTGCTTTTTCTGCATGCCTTATCACATGCCAAGGTTCTGCTAAGTCAAGGAAGATTAAGTCAATTTCTTTTTCATCAATTCCTTCATAAATATCCTGCTTTTTTATTTCTATGTTTTTTATTTCAAGCTCTTCAAAATTTTTTTGAGCAGTTTTGTAGAACTCTTCATTTATTTCATAGCTGATTACTTTTTTTGCTACCTTTGCTATGAACATCGCTGACACACCACAGCCTGCTCCTGCGTCAACTACTAAGGACTCTTTGTCTATTCCTGTGTTTGCAATTATGTAGCCAATGTCTTTTTTTGTCATCGTTGCAGGCCCTCTTTTTATTTTTTTAACTTCATCAACAAAGTTTGCGTCAAAAATAAGGAATTCCTTTTTCTGATGGGAACTTACTTTCTTCTCTGCTTTTTTTATATCTTCTTCCTTTACAACGCCTGCCAAAGTATGTAAGTCTCCTTCCTTCCAGTAGTATTTCTTGTTATTCCTTATCAGAACTTTTTTGACTTTCATGTTTGATATGCGGGAGACAGGACTCGAACCTGCGTAGGCACTAAGCCAATAGCTTTCTTATACCATCGCCAGATAGGCTCATTTTTCAATATCTTGAGGTTGGACTGACCTTTGGATCATCTATCCCGTTTGGCCACTCCGGCACTCCCGCATAAAGAGTTTTTTGTACAAAAAGCTTTAAATACTTTACTTTCGAGTTTTTCTTTTTATGGAAGTTAAGCTGTATGATTTTATCGAAATTGATTACACGGGCAGGTTTAAGGATAATAATCAGATTTTTGACCTGACTGATGAGAAGGTTGCTAAGGAGAATAACTTTAATCCGAAGCTTATTTTCAAGCCTGTTGTTGTTTGCGTCGGCAACGGAGATGTTGTTAAAGGCCTTGATGATGCCTTAGTTGGTAAAGAGGTAGGTAAGAACTACACCATCGAAGTGTCCGCTGACCTGGGTTTTGGTAAGAAGAATTCCAAGCTTATTAGGCTTGTTCCTGCTAAGCTTTTCCTGCAACAAAAAATCAATCCTGTACCCGGCTTGCAGGTAACGGTTAATAACTCTTTCGGGACTATTCGCAGCGTTAGTGGTGGAAGAATACTCGTTGATTTTAATCACCCGTATTCGGGCCACGATTTGGTTTATGAGGTTGGTATTCTTAGGAAGCTCGATGATGACGTTGAGAAGCTTAAGTCCTTCTTTGAGTTGCATTTCAACGCAAAGGACATTGACATAAAGATAGAAGAAGGGGTTGCTAAGGTCCCTATGCATCTTCCTGAAGTTCTTTCCAAGCCGCTTTTTGAGCACCTGAAGAAGCTGTTCCCCAACATTAAGTCTTTTGATTTTTTGGCTCCTGAAGCTAAGAAGTCAGAAACTGAGAAAGAGAAGCTTAAGCCTGAAAAGAAGCCTTCTGATGCTGCTAAAAAATAATAACTTTTGGATTATAGATAAGCTTTTATAGGACTTCCTTATTAAGTGTTTCCTGATGGAAAAAGTGGTAATAAAGGGAGTGAAATGATGGATTCTTTTTCGAATGACTTTGTTGTTGACCCGCCGGATGATTCTAAGTTTACCAAGCTTCACGGTCAGAGGAAGTTTAACACCATTGATGAAGAATTAGAAGAGTTGTTGAATAAGCAGAAGGCAAAGATTAAGGTTGTCGGTACTGGTGGTGCTGGTAACAACACAATCAACCGTATGTCAGAGGTGGGTATTGGCGGTGCTGAGATGATTGCCATGAATACCGACGCTCAGGACCTGCTTTACACCAATGCTGATGTTAAGGTTCTTCTTGGCAGAGATGTTACTCACGGTCTTGGTGCTGGTTCTATTCCCCAGGTTGGTGAGGAGGCAGCAAAAGAGTCTGAGCATGAGATTAAACAGAAGTTGCTCGGTGCTGACATGGTTTTTATCACCTGTGGTCTTGGTGGTGGTACAGGTACTGGTTCTGCTCCCATTATTGCTGACATCTCTAAGAAAACAGGTGCCTTGACAGTTGCTGTTGTCACCCTTCCATTCCAGGTTGAGGGCCAGAGAAGGTATGAGAATGCTATCCTCGGTTTGGAGAAGTTGGAGGGCATTGTTGATACTCTTATTGTGATTCCAAACGATAAGCTTTTGGAGTTGGCTCCAGACCTTCCCTTGCAGACCGCTTTCAAGGTTGCTGATGAAATTTTAACTAATGCCGTTAAGGGCATTGCTGACTTGGTTACTAAGACCGGTTTGGTTAACCTGGACTTTGCTGACATCAAAGCTGTTATGGGTAAGGGTGGTGTTGCTATGATAGGCATAGGTGAGAGCGATACCGAAAGCAGGGCTCTGGAGTCTGTTGAGAAAGCTCTTAACAACCCTTTGCTTGACGTTGATATTACAGGTGCTAACGGTGCCTTGATTAACGTTTCCGGCGGTCCTGACATGACTCTTGACGAGGCCAAGAAGGTGGTTGAGAGTGTTTCTGAGAAGCTTGATGAGGATGCTAATATAATTTGGGGTGCTATGATTTCAGAAGACCTTGGTAAGACCCTTAAGACCATGCTTATCGTTACAGGTGTTAATTCTCCGCAGATTTTTGGTCCAAGGAAGAGGATACTTGAAGGATCGAAGACTGAGATCGAGGACCAGCTAGGCATTGAGTTTGTTGAATAGAAACCTTTAAAAAGCTTAATTCGTAATTTTTTCTTATCTGGTTTTAAGATGATAAAGAATTATTTGATGAAGTTTAAGGATTTCATATCTGAATGTAAGAGAGTTCTTCTCGTTACCAAAAAACCCGGTAAGGAGGAGTTTAAGGTAATTGTTAAAGTGTCAGGCATAGGTATAATTATAATCGGTTTTATCGGTTTTATAATTTTCATAATTGGTGACCTGTTGAGAAAATGAACCCTATCTTTGCTTTGAGGACGACTGCAAACCGTGAAGAGCAAGTGCTGGATTTTGTTTATGAGAACGCTAAGAAGAAAGGCTTAGATGTTTATTGTCTGATCAGGCCTCACGGTCTTCGCGGCTACATCTTTATGGAAGCCAAGGACAGGCAGACTGCTGAGGAAGCTTTCCAGGGCATTCCCTATGCTCGTGGTTTATTACCAAAAGAAGTGCAGTATCCTGAAATAGAGCACATGCTTGAGCAAGTGAAGAGAGAAGTTAACATTCAGAAGAATGACATTGTTGAGATTATTTCTGGCCCTTTCAAGAGGGAAAAGGCAAAGGTTTCAAGGATTGACACCCAAAAGGATGAGGTTGTTGTTGAGTTGCTTGAATCTGCTATTCCCATTCCCATTACTGTTAAGCTTGACTCTGTTAAGGTTATTAGAAGGGAAGGCGAGGAAGAGGAAAAACCTGAGGATTAAGAATTCTTATAAAATTAAATTTAAAAAAAGAAAAGTTTTAGCCGAATAGACCTCCTCCTTTGACCACATTTATCATCATCGCTGAAGGTTCATAAATCTGGCCATTGCTACATTTAACACTTACAGAGTATGCAGGGTCATCTAAAGTCCCACCGAGTGGTGCGTTATTAATTGCAACCACTTCTACAACAAATCCTGCTTTTTGTCCAGCTGTCAAAGTCACTGAAGTAGGTGATATTATCTTAGCTTTTACCATTGGGGGACTACCATTTATGATAGATAGCCCACTAACAGGAATCATTTCCAGCGTAAAGGTTTGTGTTCCAGTTCCACATGTATACCCATCATTGCCTACAAAAATATTTGCTGCTTTTTTTTGACCTTGCTTGACATTCACTTGTGATGGTACTGTTAACTTAACATCTTGTTGGTGTAATTGTCCTATTGTTATCTCCGCAGTATTAAATATTTCATCAGATATCCCACCTATACCCGTAAAAAGGTTTTTTATAAAAATAAGTCCTAGTGAGAGTAGTGCCACCCCTATGACTATTACCACTATCGTGTTTACTGAAAGTTCAAGGGCCCCTCTTTTTTTCATTTTGCGGCTCACCTCTTTTCATCTCCTTTTTGCTATTATTTTAGTTATTCTTTTTTCTAGCTCTATGATTCTTCTTTCCATGAGTATCACTCTTCTCAGTCCGTAGACTAGTCCCACTAGTCCTCCAAGAATTATGTATAGAACTAACTCAATTTTGAATGCCAAAGTGTTGGATATCTCCAATTTGACCACCTCTCTATGCTGATTTTTTGTTTTTTCTACTATAAAAAACTTTTGGCTTTAGTCTGTTGACAGCAAGCTCTCCATCATGGATGCGAATGCCGGCCTTGTTATGAAAACCCCAACTGTTAGTCCTATTATCGTTGTTACTGCAAACCCTCTTATCAGCCCTGCTCCCGCATTCCAAAGCGGTATCATCGCTGCTACAGTTACGGTGTATGCTGATATTATTATGAAGAACGCCCTTTTTATTCTTTCTTTCCAGCTGATGAATCTGTCTTTTTCTCCTTTTATGAGTTCGTCTGTTATGACGATTTGGTCGTCTACCCCTGTTGCAACGGCTGCTATTATTCCTGCTATTGATGCAAGGTCCAGGTTCCATTGGAGTATTGCCGCTACCCCCAGTGTTATGAATATCTCGCTTGTCGCTACGATCATTATCGGTATTATTACCTTAACCTGCCTGTACCTTATGGATATTACCAGGGCCACAGCTGTGATTCCTAATATGCCCACTAATAGTGAGTTGTTTACGAATTCCCTTCCTAGTACAGGTGATATTGTGTCGAGTTTTACTATTTGTATTTCGTAAGGTAGTGATCCGGTTATTATTATTGTTTGCAGCCTGTCCATTTTTTTTATTGCCTGTTGCATCGCTGCTGCTCTTGTTTGTCCGAAGCCAGGTCCTGATATCGCTATTGCTGTTGTTTCCTTACCTTTCAAATCTGCACCTATTTGTAGGCTGTCTACTTTCTTATCATCCAGGTAGAAGTCTATTGTTGAGTTGAGTATTTCCCTGCCGTCTTCGCTTGTCATAACTTCCATGTCTTTTGTTATTTCCGCGTGTCTCTTGGCTGCATCTGGACTTAAGTGTACGACAAACTCAAATGTACATATGAATTGGTTGTTTGCTGGGTTGCATTCTCTTACTCCGCTGCAGCTGCCATCGTCCCTGCATACAAATGGTATGTCTTTTTTTCCTCCGCTGAATACGGTTTGGTTGCCTATCTTTGCTTCGAATTTTCCTTGTTGTCCTATCAGTTCCCTAACCTCCTCACCGCTTGCCCCTCCGACCTCCACCAGTATGTATTTCTTTCCTGACAAGTCGTTTGCGGGTTTTATCTTCAGGTCTGCTAGGCCGTAAACGTTCAGCCTGTTGTCCATGACTTTTATTATGTCTGACACGTCGTTGTCTGTTATCTGCTGGTCTGATTTTGGTTCTAGCAGTACCCTTGTTCCCCCTGAAAGTTCAAGTCCTAGTTTGAGGTTGCTTTTTCTTGCATCCCCCAGTGTTATTTCTGGTTGTCCTGCTGTCAGGTAGATGTATTCACCTTTGTTTGTTGTCAGCGATATTTTTTGCGTTGGCAGTATCTTGTCTATTTCCTCTTTTATTTGTGTCGAGTTATCAATCTTAGCGTTGTTTATGGAAGTTATCTGCATGCCGTTCTCTAGGTTGGTGTAGAGTTCTGCTGATATTATCGTTAGGTTCTCATATTCGAAGCCTATCGAGTTTGTTACGTTGTAGCTGAACTCTCCTCTCTCGGTTCCTATTTTCACTGTTTTTTGTTGGGTTTTGTATTTTTCTACTGCGTCTTGATAATCTTGTATCGTGTTTATTTCTACTCCGTTGACTGCTAATATTTTCTGTCCGGTTGTTATTCCTTGTTCTGTTACTACACTGTTTGATTCGACTGTTTTTATTTCAACACCTTTCGCCCAGGGGTTGTAGCTTATAGCAAGTATCGTTATTATCAGCGAAGCTATCAGGATCCATACCCTTACAGTCAGATACTTTTTAGGCATTTGTTTTACCCTCTTTCTTTTCTACGTACCAGAGTATTATCCTTGCGTTTAGTAAGTAAGTCATCAATACGTCTATTATCAGTCCTATTATTAGGACGAAGAACATCTCTTTTATTACGAATGACGTGGTTACGAAGTATCCTATCGATAGTGAGGCCAGTCCTGCCGCAGTCATAGTTAGTCCTGTTGCCGCTGAGCTGAATACCCTGTTCATTATAGTGCCCTCTTTTCTCTTATACACCCTTGTTGTCAGTAATATGTCTGTGTCTACAGAGTAACCTATTAGCAGGAGTACTCCGGCTATTCCTGCTGTTGATACTCTTATCCCGACTAGGTCAACTACTGCCACTGTGCAAAGCATGTCTGCGAATGCCGATAGTATCACTGCAGCTGAAGGTACCACTGTTCTAAATATTATTATTACAACTATGGACATCATCAAGAAGCCTATTAGTAGCGCTATCATCATCTGTTTGTAGAACGACTGTCCAAGTGTTGCCCCTGTCTGTTCTACTGAGTAGTTTTCTGTTGTTAGGTTTATTTTGAGTTGATCTTTAAGTATCGATTCCAGTTCTTCTCTTGTTATGTCTGCTGATTCTATGACAACGCCTTTTTGTTTTTCTGACCCAAACTCGGCAAGTTTTCTTACCAAAGCTTCTTTGCTGGTGTTCTCTTTTATTGTTTTTTCTACTGTGTTAGTGTCTATCTCTGTGTATACTGTTGCTGTTACACCGCCGCTCAGAGTTACGTCTTTTTTGAATATGTCCCCTGTTGTAGCGTATTGGTTGCCTACTATTATTAAGGCTGCTATTATCATTAGAATTGGTATTATTACGAGTTTTTTTTCTTGTTTTTCGTAAAAATTCTTTAGCCACTTCATCTTACATGTTTTTCGTGTACGTTTGTATAGTTGTGCAGCTCTTTTTCTGTGAACCACAGCTCTATTTCTCTCTCAGCATCTTTTTGATTTGCTGATGCGTGTATTGTATTCTTCACACCCATCTGTTTTGAATCGCAATACTTATAGCTTATAGGTGAGAAATCCCCCCTTATTGTTCCTGGGAGTGCTGACTTTGGTTCTGTGTCCCCTGTTAGTGTTCTTACGTTTTCTATAGCCTCAACTCCTTCTATTACCATGGCTATTACTGGTCCTGAGGTTATTAGTTCAACCATGTAGTTTCTTACGTGTTCTCCTCTTCTTTTGGCAAGGTCTTCTGTGTAGTGTTTTAGGGCCATTTTCTTGTCAATCCACACCATCTTCATCCCTACTACTTTAAGCCCTTTTCTCTCGAATCTGTGCAGAATCTCTCCTACGAGTCCTCGTTCTACGCCGTCTGGTTTTATCAGCACGAATGTTCTCTCTATCATCAAAGAAAAAAAGAAATAGAAGGTTATTTAAATTTATCTGTTAAAGTTCTTGAAAGTGTATCTCTTATTTGTTCTCCCTCATCCACCATTCTATCAGCTACGAATCTTATCTTCATAGCTTCTTTCTGGTCCTCTTCAAGTTTCGGGTATTTTGCTATTTCTTCTTCTATCTTTTGTTTGACTTTGTAAGATCTTGCGTATTCAAATACCTTTCCTATTTCTTCTATGTTTTCCATAACTTTTTCATGTTCGTAGTCTACGAATTTTTTCACTAGCGAATTGTATATAGTTCTTTTTGGGTCCAGTTTGTTTTTTTCTTTTTTGCTTATCGTGTTGTCACCTGCTAAGAATCTTAAGAACGCAGAGTACATTATGTCCCTTATCTCCTTAGGTTTTTTCCATCTGCTTGCTAGTGTTTTGTTTATTCCTCTCAGTAGGTTTGATAGATATCTTATTTCTATGAATTCGTTAGATCTCCTGTTCATATTTAGGTAGTCTTTTTTTATGTCTTTTAGTTTGTAAGCTGTTAGCGCTAGTCCTAAACCTTCTAGCTGTAGTCTTAGCTTGTTTTGTTTTGTTTCTTCTTTTTCTTTTTTGTCTGGCAGTGCTTTTTTTAGTTTATCTAAGTTTTCTGATATGAGGTCTTCTGTGTCTACTGCTTTTAGGCAGAGTCTTTCCAGCGTTATGTCTTGTTTTGGTAAGCTTATTTCTCTTATTTCTTCATCTCCTATTTCTTCAGATTTGCATGCTAAGGAAAATTCTTCGCATATTTCCATCTTCTCCTCCCATTACCCACTCTCTTTTTTAGAAATTCCTCCGTAAAGGCTATGTTGTGTTGTTAGAACTTGTTTATAAGTTTTTTCTTTATTGGCCGCCTTTTGCGTAGTGTTTCGTCCATTTTAGCTCTCTTGCTTTTCTTTTGAGTTTGAGCATGTTTTTTTCGCATTTGGTTGAGCAGTAATAAGCCACTTTGCCAGTTTTGAATACGAACATCTTTCCTGTTCCTTTTTCTATTCTCCCCCCGCAGAATGTGCAGTTCGGCATCTTTACTTCCTTCCCGGCATCATTTTTCTGGCTTCTATTTCTGTCTCTCTAAGCATGAGTATGTCTTTCTCCCTTACAGGTCCTTTGACGTTTCTTGTTATTATCTTTCCTGAGTCCCTTCCAGCCATTATCTTGCACCTTACCTGTGTTATCTCTCCTCTCATTCCTGTCCTCCCTACTATCTCCTCTACCACTGCTGGTACTGCCTCTGAGAATAATGCTTTTTCTTGTTTTGCTGCTTCTGATTTAGGTCTGTCTCTTTTCTGCAGTTTTTGTTTCTGTTCTTCTGGCTGTTGTGGTTTTTGGTCTTCACTCATCTTTTACTTTTTCCATTATGTCTCTTAGTATCTTTTTTCCTTCGCCCTCATCTATAACTGCTACAGCTACTGTCGGCACGGGTAGTCCTGCTGCTGTTCCCAGTTCTTCTCTTTTCTGTACAGAAATAAGCTTTATGCCTTTCTCTTTGCATAAAGGTCCTAGGTGCATTACTATTTCTGGTGGGTTAACGTCTTTTGCGACTAAAACTATCTTTGCAGTTCCCCTTTCTACTGCTTTTGTGACCTCGTTGACGCCCTTCTTGAGTTTTCCGCTTGTCTTTGCTATTTCGACAAGCTCGAGGGCTTTTTCGACAATCTCCTTTGAAACTTCCATTTTAAAACCTCCTTGGTAATCATTGGTTTTGTATGGGATATTGAGAAAAATGGGCTTTTTAAAGCTTTTGTTTGATTATTTGTGTGTGAACCAAAAAATCATTTTGCCTTCTTCTTTTTTGTCAAGCCTGCAGAAAGCAAACCTCTCGAATTGTACTACTTCTCCTGTTTTTAATTTTTTCAGTTCTTTTTCTCCGAGTCCCTTTTTTATTTCCCTGTTTGGCATCAGTATTTCCACGTTTACCAATCCCTTTTCTGCTGGCAGCCAGTGTATTATTGTTGCATTCAATGAAGGGTTATGTTCTTTTGAGAGGAATTTTCCATCCTTGAAGTTGAATAGGTGCATAAGTCTGTACACTCTTCCCTTTTCTATTTTGTCTTGTACATAAAACTTTTTTCCTGTTTTGAACTTTCTGAAACCTCTTTTCTTGTCATCTGGGTGTAATTCTATTTTTGTATCCATTTTCGGTGCATCTTTGATTTCTATCTGCTTTGGGTTTTCTATGAAGAAGTATCTGTTTGCTTTTCTGTCTAATAGCCTTCTATTGAATACTTCAAGGTCTTCCCAGGTGTGTGTTGCTTCTGTTTTTGTTATCCCTGTTGACAGCACGAATTCTTTTATCGCTTCAGGTAAAAAGCCACGTCTCTTTAGCGCTGCTATTGTTGTCAGGCTTGGGTCGTCCCATCCTGTGAGTTCTTTTTTTTCTATCATCTCCCTTATTATCCTTCCTGAACTTGGAACCCCTTCCATGTTGAATCTTGCGTATTCGTAAATCTCTGTCTCTTTGAAGCCTAGGTTTTTCTGTATCCATCTTTGTAGCTCATTCCTCATCTCGAATTCCTTACTCCTAAGTCTGTAAGTTACTCCTTCTACGCTGTCCATTATCGAGGTTTGGAAGTCGTAGGTTGGCCATACGCTGTATTTCTTGCCGTGCATTGCGTGTTTTTCTTTTATTATTCTCATTATTGTCGGGTCTCTCATGGTTGTGTTTTCATGCTGCATGTCTATTTTCAGTCTTAGGTTTGTCTCTCCTTCTTTTTTCTTAGGCATATTTTTCCATTCTTCCATGTTTTGTTCTGTGCTTTTGTTTCTGCATTCGCAGCTTATTCCCTTGAAGCGCATCTTTCTTATCTTTTCGCTGTCGCAACTGCACATGTATGCCTTGCTTTCTTTGATTAGTTTTTCTGCATGTCTGTAGAATTCCTTCATGTGTTTTGATGAACAGTCTATCAGGTTTGGTTTTACTGCAAGCCATTTATAAGCATCGAGATGCGCTTTGTATAACTCCATTTTTACCAGCTTGGGGTTTGTGTCTTCAAAGCGTAGAATGAATTTTCCCTTGTGTTTCTTTGTCAGTTCATAATTCAAAAACAATGATTTTGCATGCCCTATGTGGGGGTACTTGCTCGGTTCTGGTGGGAAAGCCGTTACCACCTTTCCCTTTACCTCAAGAAATTCGAACAGGTCTTTTTCTTTTTTTTGTTTCTTCTCCTCCAATAGCTCAGGTGCGATTTCTTCTAGTTTTTTCTTCTGCTCTTCCAGGCTCATCGAGTTGACTTTTTTTACTATTTCTGCTACCTTTCTTGCAACCTCGGGTCCTTTGCTGTCTGGTTTTTCTGCAAATATCTTGCCTACTACAGCCCCTACATTTGCTTTTCCATTGAATTTTATCGCGTTTTGTAAAGCATACTTGAATATTAACTCTTCCATATTCTTCTAAATCTGGTTTTTGTTATTTAAATATTTGTTTATTTTTCAAAAAAGACTTATAGACTCTTAGCTGGTAGGTAGTGAAATCTTTTTTTAGGTAGCGTAAAGGTATTAAAGGTAAAAGATTTTAAAAAATGAATCAACGATGAAAATAAAAGTCCTCAATAAAAGAGAAGTTAAGAAAATAATTAATCTGCTTAGAGAGCAGTATTCTATAAAGGAGGTAAAGCTTGATCGCATATTCCTCCTGGGTAAGGATGACAAGTTGTACCTTATTGACGGAAAACTTGCTGATCTGGATACAGATAATTTAAGGATAAACTCACTTGGCTTGTATTTTGGTAGGTTAGAGCACGGTAAGGTGAGATTGAGCATTGAGGGCTCTCAACTTATAGGCCCTCTTGCTAAAAAAAATGTTGTTAACTTATCAAAAAGTGAAGTTAACGAATGGGTGAGAGGTAATGACTTAAACTTGAGGGATGCTGATGTTGCAGTTACCCTGGTTAGGTTTGACAAAGATTTTTTTGGTTCTGGAAAAAATATTAAAGGTAAACTTCTGAATTTTGTGCCTAAGAGCAGGAGGATAAGGGCTTCTGCAAATGTACAGTTGTTATGATACATCGTCTCTGAATCTGCACATGCTTTTCAAGGCGCATCCTTCACATTCTGGCTTCTTCTTACAGTTGTTCTTAGCCAATTCCACGATTAATGCGTGATACTCCTTGTATACCCCTATGTCTTTTGGCAAATTGCTCACAAAAAGGTTTTGCAGGTCTTTGTATGATTTTTCCTTATAACCTATCCTGTTAAATATTCTTTTGGTGTAGTTGTCTATTACGAAGTGTGGTTTGTCATAAGCGTATAGGAGTATGGAGTCTGCTGTTTCTTTTCCAATCCCCCAGATGCTTAGTAGGTTCTCCCTGTTTATTTCTCCATCGAACTTGGCCAATTCTTTCAGCTTTCTCGCTTTTTGGTTGTGGTATCCTGAACTTCTTATGAGTTGTGCTATTTTTTTTGTATCTGTAGTTAGTATTGCTTGTTTTGTTAGAATGTTTTTTTCTCTCAGGTTTTTTATTGCTTTTTCCACGTTCTTCCATGAGGTGTTTTGTGTTAATATTTGAGTTTTTATTATTATTTTTAAGATTCCAATATATTACTTATATGGTTAGGCAGTCAGGCTTAAAATAATGCCAATCCCTTCCTAAAAGGAGGAAAATGAGAACAGACAGCCAAAAATTGGGCTTGTTGCTCAGGGATGAAAGGCTAACCGAGCATCAAGAAGAGGTAATAGCAATGTGGATAAAGCACCTGAAGGTCTTTAAGACAGATGCCCAAATCTTGGGCATGGCATATACCATAAGGGAATTCGGGCTGTTTATAAAGAATCCATATGAGGATGCCGCCCCTGAGGATTTAGAACACTACCTCAACTTTAAGAGGGAAAGCAATGAAACAATTACAAACAACCGGGTCTTGAAGGTAAAGAAGTCATCGGTAATGGGCTATAGGTATAGGGTTAACTTATTCTACCGCTGGATAATGAAATACACGGATTTAAGCGTTAATTCCGAATTGGCATATCCTAAGCCTAAGGTGATAAAAAAGCCTGAGAAATCAAGGGAATTCCTTTGTAAACAAAGGGTTATGGCATTACTTAATAATGAGATTATAACAACTAACAGGAAAGCAGATAGGAGTCTATCCAAAGAGGAGCTAAGGTCTAAATACCCTCATCTGATTCTGGATAGGGATAACCTTAAAACGCTTAATGACTACCTAGACTATAAGATTGCTAGCGGTAAGGTTGAATCTTACACAGGATTTGTAAGCAAACTCTATTTCCTTAAGAGGCTCGGGCTGTACTTGAAAGAGATAAACAAAACATTCAAAGAAGCCAAAATGGAGGATATCCAAGGCTTCTTAAGTGAGGTAGCAAGGTCTATCAGCTCAAAGAGAGAAGCAGATGAAAAGGTCAAGATAAATATCTCATATAAGGCACACCTGCTTGACTTCTACAGGTTTGTATATGGATTCTTTGGGGAAGAACAGCCAAGAACATACCCACCTGTTGTGTCATGGCTATACCAAAAAAGAAAGAAAAGCCACGATAAGCTTAGAAAGCAGATTCTCTCTGACAAGGAGATTAAGGCAATGATAGACTGCTGTGGTGAGACAAGGGATAAGGCTTTAATTGGGCTTATAGCTGACTGCTCTGCAAGGGTAGGGGAAATCATAAATACCAATATTAAAGACCTCAGGATAAACGAGATTTCGCTTGAAGGGGCTGAATACAGCCATTCCATAGCAACTATTGTCCTAAGAGGCAAGACCGGCGAAAGGACAAACCAGCTTTTCTATTCAGTGCCTCATCTGAGGCTATGGCTACTAAACCATCCTATTAAGGAAGACCCAGAAGCCCCTCTTTTTGTCTCAACAAAAGAAAGCAGGTATGGTCAGAGGCTTACACCGGTAGGCATTAACAAGATTCTACAAAGGGCCGCAAGGAAGGCAGGAGTAACAAGGCACATACATGCGCACCTGTTCAGGCATACAAACCTTACAAGAATGGCAAGGATTCTATCAGAATCAGAGCTTAAAATCCATGCTGGGTGGGGTGAAGAATCAAATATGGCTTCGGTCTACGTGCACTTAGACGAGAAGGATGTAGCCAACAAGATTTTAGAAAACTATGGGTTAAAGCCAAAAGAAAAGGAAGAAAAAGATTGTTTGTTGGAGATTGGTATATGCCCAAACACGCTATGTAATTATGGAAACCCTTCAGAAGCAAAATTCTGCCTTAAATGTGGCTATCCACTAACGCTAAAGACAGCAGTATCATTAACAAAGATTAAGCAGAAAGAAGATGAGCTACAAAGGGAGCTATTCAACAAGAACATTAGTACAGCCCCCTATAGTGGGGATATAAAGGAAGCAATGTACCAAGTGTTAAAATCAGACCCCCATCTCATAGCGAAGCTAAAAGAACTTATGGATTTGTCAGCCCCGGATTGATTATACATTTTGTAAAATAAAAACAGGAGGTAATAAAATGGATAGAACAAATAATGAGAAAAAACCACCATACCCCACAATAGAAGATTGGAGTAAGTGGGACGAATTTGTTAAAGAATGTGAGGAATATGAAAAAAAGTATGGAAAGGTAGAAGTGGATTTCCGCCCTCCCTGGAGGAAAAAATATCCACTAACTAAGTAACTGCATTAATTGATTGATTTCAATAAACCAGTTACTTTTTTCCTTTTTTTTTGAAACAGTACAATAGCTCGAACATTGAAAACGGGTGTGTGCCATTTAGGGCCCCCATCCCCCAATAGGTGAAGAATATGGATAAACAAAAGATAATGGTTAAGTATACCAAGAAAGTAATGCGAAGATTGTATGATGTAGATGTGTATGTTTTCTTCAGAGACACACATCATACTCGTAGAGGAATATTCAGGGATGAAGGACTGGCACCATTCAGTATGAAAGATTACGCAAGATGGAAAAAAAATCCTAAATCATCCATAACATTTGATGAAAAATTATATTCCAAAGATGAACTTACGGGTCATGCATGGTACACAATAGTTCATGAAGTATCACACTTTGAAGAAGGAATAGAATCAGATAATAACAGGCGACATTATCATCCTGACAAATTCAAGGCTATTGAGGAACTTAATCTCAGAAAAGTCGATAATTTGAGAAAACAGTTTAACAAAGAAGTCGGTTTGGATGATAATTCGGAAGTGGATGATAGGGAGGACACCTATGAGGAGGAAACAAACGATAAAAGTAAGGAGTGATAGGCAAAAAAGCAACCCTTTTTTTGAGACAGTACCATAACCCTATTTTAAACGTCTGTTCACATATTTTAAGGCACGGGGTGGGCTTATCCCAAGAGGGTACGTATAAGTATTTTGACTTTTGCTAACAAATCTAATTATAAGCAATAGGGTTAAAGAAACAACATGGCACAAGACATTTATAAAGGAACACCCCCTCACTAATTAATCATGAGTAGGAACAAAATCAAAGGAGAAAGAAAAGGACTGAAGACTTGGATTGTTGTAGTCTTATTTGTAGTTGGGCTATTTTTAACTCTGCTGGGAATTTCAGTAGCTACTTTATTAGTAGAAATTTTAGGTCTTGCTATTGCAATTTTTCTAATCTGCCAGAAAGGAACAACACCAAAAATACTCGGAATTATATTAATTGTTATTGCAGTAATTATTTTATCTGTTTTATTTGTGTTTATTACTACAACTAAAAGCTTAGAGAAAATCACACAGGAGATAGAAAATCCAGAAATTATCAACGGCACAATAAATCAAGCCGTAAATATTGGAAATTTCTCTTTGGTAGTTACTTCTGTTAAAGATGATAGTAAGATTATAAGAGATTGTTATTATAGTGAATATACAGAAATTACTAACTGTTATATATGTCAACCAAAATCAAATTATAAATTTGTTATCTTAACCTTAACAATCACAAATAATGGAATAAAACAAGACAATTTAGATTACTACAAAGAAGAGTTGAAAGTTGATAAAGGGTATATTTATGAAGAAGCTGATTTATATGGTTGTGGTTATAAAGAAGTTAGTGAAGGTGAGAAAAATAAATACGAATTTGATAGAATTAGCTTTTACTCATCAATTCTACCAAGAGAACATATAACAGGAGAATTAGCCTTTGAAATCCCATCAGATACAGAGGCTACAAACTTTATTCTTAGTGGCTTTGGTGAACCAACAGTTGATATAAAACTAATTCAGAGTAGTCCAATTAAATTAGAATAAAGAAGTATTAATTAATTTTGCTTATTTAAGCCATAATCTTTAAAAAGCAGGGGCTGTGTTATATTGTAACATAATTAACTAAAGGAAAGATGAAAAGGAATATAAAATATTTGATTACTTGTCTAGTAATCTTAACTATTTTATTTATCAGTATTAGCTTAAGACCAACTGGTCATGTAGTAAAGCAGAATAATAACTCTCTTGCTTCTAGAAGTTTAGTTGATAACGATACTATTGCTAATCAAGATAAATCTAAACAAGCAGAAATTCAAAGACAAAAGGAACAAATACAAATAGGACAAGAAGAAAAGAAAACTTGTGAAGTAGGATACTTAGATGAGTATAGATGTGATGGAAATAATATTCAAAGGAAATATCAACATTCAAATTGTAGCTTTAGCTGGGTTTTTAATGAGTTATGTTCTTATGGATGTGAAAACGCAAAATGTAAACCTTGTGAAGATACAGATAACGGAAAGGATTATCATACTAAAGGATACATATATTATAGTGTTAAAGGCAAAGTATATGATGAGTGCGATACTAATGTAGGATATGAAAATTATCTAATTGAGTATTACTGTAAAAATTCTAAATTGGATTCAGAATACTACAAGTGTCCATATGGCTGTTCAGAAGGAAAATGCAATCCAGAACCAGAAAATGCATCTAATAGTGGTGGGAGTGCAGGGGTTGGATGTGGCTGTAAAGATGACAATATTTGTGCAACAAATGAGTGTAAAGATTGCCCAGATTGTTCAGGTTATATTGTTACAAGAGTTATAGATGGTGATACAATTGAATTGAACACGGGAGAAAAAGTTAGATTACTTGAAATAAACTCAGCTGAAAGTGGACAACCATGTTATCAAGAAGCAAAAGATAGTTTAGGGCAGTTGGTGTTAAATAAAGAGGTAACTCTTGAAAAAGATGTTGAGGATAAAGATAGATATGATAGATTGTTAAGGTATATTTATGTTGGTGATACATTTGTTAATCTAGCATTAGTTAGGGAGGGTTTAGCCACTGTTTGGATTATTAGTCCAAATGTGAAATATGAAACTCAAATGAAGCAAGCAGAGGCAGAAGCAAAACAAGATGCTACTGGTTGTTTATGGAAAAGAGCTAAAGAAGATTATTCTGATTGTTTTGTTATCTCAAATTTTCATTATGATGCTTATGGAAACGATAATTATAACTTAAACGACGAGTATGTTACTTTAAAGAACACATGTAGTTTTCCTGTAGATATGATTTCTTGGACTATAAGTGACTTAGCAAATCATGTTTATACATTCCCAACATTTAACCTTTATCCACAAACTAGTGTAACCCTTTATACTGGTTCTGGCACTAATACAGCAGAAAAATTATATTGGGGAAGCACTTCGGCTGTCTGGAATAATGATGGCGATACATTTTATTTAAGAGATGCTAATAATAATCTAGTTTTGCAAGGTAGTTACAGTTAAAAGGATAGCATTAGAATGCAAATAAATTTATAAGTTTTTAGGGGGCATATATAATAACTCTTCAACTGTTTTATTTTCTACATAAGCCCTTAATTGCAGATAATCTTTTTTAAGCTGAGTATTATGTTCAATTTTTATCTTCTTTTCTTTTGGGTCATAAAATTTAGATATGCCTTTTTTTGGATTAACTCCTGCCCATTCCCAAAGAACATCTGGATTTAAAATAATAAAAAGGAAAAAGCCAGCAAGCCACTCTCTTTCCTCTTTAGATGAGCTGTCCCACATTTTATCTAATAAATCATGTGTAACTTTTACCCCTTCTTCTTCAGTCTTTATATCTAGATTTGATAAATTTTCAATAAATTCTTCAACATCCTTAAACTTTTGGTAATATTCATGTTTTACCTTCCTATGTTTATAACCCAAAATCTGTGAGGGTGCATCTTTTTCTTTGTGTATTTCCCAATAACTTCTAGCACACCAAATTATATCCATAGCATCATGTATCCATCTTGGCGGCATTTTATCTCTCCGTAAGTCTTAGATGACTTGGCGGAATCATAAGAAGGCTAAAGGACAGGGGAAGCTTAGTGAGTTTTGATTAGATGTATGAATTACCAAATACAAACAGTATACAATAGACATGGTTTTTGTATTTTTAAACCCCCTTACCCTTCTCGTATTCCAAAAATACTCTTAAACTTCTTTTTGTTCTCTACAATATCAATCCCTCTAGGCGTTAAACCATCAATCTCGAAATTATAAACACCATCTGTCTTCCCAAAGAATAATGTAATTTGGATAGCACCAATATCTTTTAGATAGGTGATAGCACTATTTATTCTTTTAGCTGGTAATTTAGTCCCTTTTATTATACTTTCAGTATTTAAATAATATTCTTCATTTATATACTTTTTATATACAAACAATAATATCTTTCCAGCATCTTCTCTTATACCCATTTAAATCCACCCCTGTGTTTTTGCAAAAGTATACAGAGACAGTAATAATGCTATTAAAGCTATAATAACCACTCTGTCTCTATATCTTATTTCTTCCAACTTTCTTAACTCAGTAAGCCCTGCATAAGTTATTATACGTTGACCTTGACCAGTTCCCGCTGGAGGGATATACCTCATTCTGTTTAGTGAAATATAATCCATTCTACTGAGATATTCTTCCATATCTGTTGGAACTTGTCTTCTATACCAGTCCATATTTTCTTGTCTTATATTTAGTATCGTAACGTTAGTATTATCTGCAAAAAACTTCAAAGCAGTGAATAATCTTTTATCAAATTCGTTCATAAGATACAACCCCTTTATGTATACCATAATCCCTCTTAACTTATAAGTCTTCCTTTTTTTACTCAAAGGTACAGTTTCATTGTGTTCATAAGGCTTTAAACACCAATAAATAAACGATACACAAACCAAACCAAAAAGATATGTAAAAATCATAAAGAATAATAAGTTAACTAAATTATGTTTGATAGGATTCTGTCCAAGAGCAAAGGCTATTAATATTCCTGCCACAAAACCACCATAATAACTATATGTATAATTCATAATATGAATTCTAATTGCATAGACCATATACCCTCCTATAACCTACTTCCCCCATCTTCCATAAAAAGAGGTTACTTTATGTTTTTTAACTTGTCGTTTTTAAAACAGCTTTGTTAAATAAGTAGTGTTTGTTAAAAAAGTCTATTTCTTTATCACTCTTTTTAAATTTAAGGAGCTGACGCTCTGATAGAACATGATGCTAAGGAGAAATCCTTAGCTTTCTATTTTTTAGCCTTTACTTTTACTTCCCAATTTGTTGCATAAATGTCAAAATAAAAATCATTATCACCTTGATAAACATAAGAATATTCCTCAAATTGGTCGTTGCAAGGGACCATCAAGTTCATTGTTATATGCTTTGAGTTTTTATCGTAAATAACAATATTGTAACCTGCAGTTGAAAGGTCACATTTAACTGAATATCTCCATTCATTACCTGTTATATGGAATTTTTGTGTGGTAGTTTGTCCACTTCCATGCAAAGTAATCACATCATACCATCCTTCTGAATCAGCATTAATACAGTCTTTCTTATCTTTAACTTCGGTCAAATCAGGGCAGACATAAATAGGTTCTTTAACTGTTTTTGTTTCCATCTTCACAGGGCAGGTTGAACAGTCTAATTTTAAGCATGACGAACTGTCAAGAACTGTCCTGCCATCAGGGCATACGTATTTAGTTATCTCTTTTGTTGTCTCGCCTGTGGTATTACCACATCCACTAACTAAAACAACAGTCAAAACCAATCCCATAATTAGCGTGTATTTCATCATTTTTAAGTAGTTATAGAGATATTTAAACTTTTTCATGTCCACCCCTGATTGGCTCCCCTCTGGGTATAAATGTTATAGTAATTCAATGAAATTATATTACCCTTTTAATAAGAATTACCGGTTTTAAATGGGAAATGATTCCGAAAAATCGGGATGATTTAATTTGGTATTTAGATATCATATCCTAAAGAATTTTTTTATCCAATCAAGAATGCTGTTCAATAGAGATTTATTTTCTTCAACTTGTTTAGAAATATCATAGCAAAAGTCTTTACTGCAAAAATTGCTAATACATTCAAAGCTATTCTGGCAGGTTTGGTTATCTTCTTTTTGTTGTAGCCATAATCCATCAATGCAATAGATAGATGTGTTATTGATAATTTTCCTCACTCCTACTTCATGGGTGCAAAAACCATGATTTTCTGGACATATGCATTCGCCACAGGTATCATTTGGGTCTTTTAGCTTACAAGCCGGAGGGCATGTACTACATATAGGTTGTTGTTCAACCGGAGGCTCTCCTTCTCCAAACTCACTTTGACATTTTTGGGGCGGATTACATTCAGATATTACTAGGCATGAACTATAATTTCCATCTTCTAACTCGTCACAAATACCTGCACAGTCTGGGTCATCTTCACATTCTTTAATCCTTTCTTTTCTCCATTCAAGACATTTGAGATAATCTTTATCTTCATAATCAGTTTTACAAACCATAGCGGTTACTATGTCAATTAGGATTAGAATTATAATTATCCCTATGATAAATCGTATATTCATTCTTCTACCTCATTACTTACATTCATTTCTTTTAATTGTTCCTCTGTGCATTCTCCACACTTTTTACATTTATAATTCATAATTCTTTTCTGCAAACCCTCACTACCTTGGTAATACTCAGTTGTATCACAGATTTTTTCACATTGTTCTTCGTTAATCAAAGCATCACTCTTTCCTAACACACACAACTCAACACAATAATCCCAATCAGATTGTAATATGCCTTGCTTTGGGCATTGGTTGGCTTTTTGTTCAGCTCTTATAGCATCTTCTCTTTGTGCTTGCTCTGTGAGAAGTCTTTGTTTTTCTGCCGCTTCTTCCGGACTATCTCCAAATATAACTATCAGAAGGAATACAAAGGTTAAGAATCCTAATACTCCTATCCAAACCGCCTTTTTCTTCTCCATTATATCTATATAATATGTTGTCGTATTTAATATTTTTGGTAACTCATTTGGTAATACTTTGTTTTAATTATGGTATGTGTATGGTAACTCATGGGTAAACAGAATGTAGTCTCCTATGTATTAAGAGCAAAAAATCGTTTAGGTATACTTCGGGTTTTACAGGAAGGTCAGAAAATCTCTGCCCAGATTGAAAAGCAAACTGGAATGTACAGGTCCCATGTAAGCAGGGTTTTGAATGAGTTGCTGAGAAAAAAGTTAATCAAATGTGTCAATCCAGACGACAGGAACTATAAGTTTTATAAATTAACTTCAGAAGGCAAGAAAGTCTTACAGCAGGCAAACAAAATATTGTCAGAAATTAAAAAGGATTAAGGTGTCTTAAATTACATTTTTTTTGAAGCACCCATATAGCAGGATTATTTACCTACGGTTCATTATTTTTTGGCACTCCCCCGTAGCTCTTTCATAATCCGCTTGACCTCTAAAGAAATATTAAGCCCATCTTCCAGAATCTTTTTATCAAAATGCCCCTCACAAAACTTCATCCTATAAAGATGCAGAAGCATATGGAATAATTGTGTATATTTATAGAAAGATTTGTCTTCTTCTACCATCTGCTCAAGCTTTTTATAAACCCTCATAATCTCTATAAGCATGTCTTTTGGATTATCGCCCTGGAATGCCTTGAATTGCCTGATTATGTTCCTTCTGATATTAATCTCAACTTGGCAGGCTGAGCCTTGCCTATAGAAATCACAATCAACCTTAATTAAGCAGTCATCACACTTTGCAATATTGAATACCGATGTTGCGTTGCCCGATTTTATGGGATTTAATTGAGATGACAGCCTCTTTCGTTCTGACCTTGCTTGACCACCTTTTCTTGCTATTCGGCTTAACTCTTCCTGGGTCAACCTTGAGAACCTCCCTACATTTTTTTTATATTCAAGAGATTTCTTGCATGTTTTTTCTTGGTTTGCGTCATGGTTTGTTTCCATTTTCATTCTACAATGAGGATAATTGGGTTTTTCCATAATTTAATTTATAATATATTTTATTTAACTTAAATATAATAAAATCCTAATTATCCTAATTCCTAATTATTTGAGCTACCATGGTGGAGTATCTTTAAAATTAATACCTTTCCATGCATGTACTTGCTTACCATCTACAGATGGTTGATAATCAATAACATCCATCTTCTCTTTCAATTTCCTATGGAAGGCATTACTCTCTAAAGGAACACTTCCTTGTTTTTCACAAAAAGAGGTATACTTATCATAAAGTTCCTCTTTTATTAGGTGTGAATTTACATCCTTCACTATATTATCCTGAATAAACGCAGACACATTATCACTATGTTTCATCCATATTTCTCTTGTTTCACGCTCACTTATTAGAAAACCATCAGTTTGTCTTAAACGGTCTAAGCCATCTAATGCCCAATTCAATACGCTTGACATATCTTCCTCATTCATAAATTCTAATTCTTTATTTGATTGAGCATTTTCTCTGAAAGTATTATGAAAACTTATAATAATCCATCTTCTAAACCAACCGCTACTCAAATCTTTAGTCTCTGGAAGTCTATTACAACTAAAAATAAGTTTGGTATATGGGACGAAACTAAATGGATGACCAAATTTACGTTGGGCAGTAATACTATCACCTGTAATTAGTGCCTTTGTTATTGAAGTCTCATATAATATCCTATTTGGCAAATCTGCGGATATATTAACCATTTTTTCATGTAGATTTGCTACTATAAATTTATCTTCTTCTAATTGCTGAAGGGGTATTGATGTATAATTGTGTTTTCCCAAAAACCCTTCCAAAATCTTAGTGAGTGTGGATTTACCATTGTTCCCCTTACCATACAACATTAACGCTTTCTGGTAAGCTGTGTCTCTTCGTAAACAATATCCTATAAACTCCTGTAATGTTTCAGCATCATTTTTTGATACCAAGTCTTCTATAAAACATTTGAACTTTGTATATTTAGCATCAGGATTATACTTTATAGGCAGTTTATTGAAAAATATAACATCTGGGCTATGTGGTTTTAATTCACGCGTATATATATTCAAGATACCATTCTCCACACAAATCAAACTAATGGGTACAGCGTCATCCTCAACATCTCTTAGGGTCATTCTTTTGATATGATTAATTACCTCATTTACTTTATGTGTAGTTGCTTTATCCCCCCATATTTCCTGCACTCTTTTTTTAATCGAAGTATCACCTTGTTTGCAATAAACCCCATTTTTATAAATGTAAATCTCTTCAGTTTTTTCTAATGTTAGAAAAATATTCTCTTCCATTATTTGTTTTGCTACATCAAAGGGTGTCAACTCACTCATCATTACCACCCCTCTGCTTTACTTTAAGAACTCTATGCCAAGGTAATGTAATCAAATTGCCTTCTTTAGTGACAAATTTAATTACCGAAGAATTCGTGTAAATAATATCTACATATGCGGTTACCTTAGAATTATCATCATTCAGGTAACAAATAAAATCCTCAAATTTAAAGCAATCCTCCATCTGCCTACCTCCTAACGGCCTATAATTTTAGAAACTTCCTAACAGCTTAACTCTGAGAGCTTGTAACAGCTAAACCATCCTCCCTTTTATTATCCTTAAACATTTTTGACACTTTTGATAATTCTTCTGCATTTGCAATTAGGTTATCCTGCATTGCTCGATTGACAAGATATTTTGTCAATGGATTTAACAAATCAAACATTTTGCTCATTTTGATTTAATCTCCTAATTTCTTGGTTTAGGGCGTTCCTTATGAATAACCCCATTGAAACATTTCTTTTAAAGGCAATCTTCCGAAGCTTAGTGTAAAGCTCATCGTCCATCTTCATTGTGAATAATTTTTCCATAATAATATAATTATTAGGGTATTAATAATATTTTAGTTAAAAAACATATAACTAAACTATCTTAGAAATCGGTTAATGAGACATAAAACCAAAAAGTATATATAGGATATATAATTATTTAATTATATGAATAGCAAAAATAGTATAATTAAAAATAAATCCCTTTGGGAACTTCCAAGTGTAGCAATGATTGTTGCCACAATTGGGGTAGGATGTGATACTACTGAATTAATTGTTAAGAATAGTAATAAAAAACCATCCTTAATAGAACTTAAAGATGAACAACAAGGGTTTATCTCACAAGGAACATACAATAAATATAGGAATCTCTTAGAAAAGGAGAGAATAGTCCTGGTAAGCAACAAGGACAAAATTAATAGGAGGTCTGGTGAAGGATATAAATTTGACCTTAATTATGATAAACTATATGAAAGGATTGAATTAATCTTTAAGGAACAAGTAAAGGAAATCAACCAAAAAATAGATTTAATGTGTTCTTTTTTTAGTCAAAGAATTAAGCTTATTGAAAAAAGAATCAAAGCCTATAAGTTAATACTAGAAAAAGCTAAAGAACAGAGTAAGCCAAAGAAAACATATGATATGTTAAAAGAAGATTTTATTGATAAACCACATAATTTAGCAGAGATAAAAGACATAGAAGAGAAAATTAAAGGGATGCACTTATCTATACAAAAATATAAAGAGTTAAGTTCAAAGTTAAATTCTTTCAAAAAAGAGAATGATGCCTTATTGAAAGGAAGATGGCTATTTTCAGAGGACGAAGTAAGGGATATTAAAAGAATTTTAAACACTTATTTTTTCTGGAGAGTTATGTCAAATGACAAATCCTTTACATTAAATACCATCATCAAAGAGTTTATTGAAGAGGTAAAAAATGGTGAATTATGGGACATAGGTTTTGATGTAAGTGATAAGTTTATTCAAGGAATTACCGGAAGGACTTATCAAGAAATATCAAAAGAAAGTCTTCCAAACTTATTTAACATTTTTAAATGCTATAAACGATTCAATAAATTTAGAGGGGTAATAATATGATTAAAACCATTAAAGATGTATACGATGATTTATTTGAAATGTATGGTTCACAGGGTTGGTGGCCTCTGCTGGACTTGGGGGAAGTGACTTATAGGAAAGGTAGTAAGAATTATGGTGGTTATCATCCTGGAAATTATGAATTTCCTAAGACAACAAACCAAATCTATGAGGTCTGCATTGGTGCTGTGCTCGCTCAAAACGTAGGATGGGTGAACGCAGAAAAGGCATTAAACAACCTTAAGGGATTAAAAGCCCTCAACCCAGAAGCCCTCATGGGATTAGACAACAATAAGCTTAAAGAAGCCATAAAGCCAGCTGGATACTTCAACCAGAAGGCAAGGAAATTAAAGGAGTTTACAAGGTTTTTCCTAACCCTTACCTATATACCCAAAAGGGAAGAATTATTGAATATATGGGGTATTGGACCCGAAACTGCGGATTCTATGCTGTTATATGCCTTTAAGACCCCTACTTTTGTTGTGGATGCCTACACAAAGAGGATATTTGCAAATCTGGGCTTTATTAAGGAAGATGCAAAGTATGATGAGATAAAAGCCTTGTTTGAGGGCAACTTAAAGTCTGACCTTACAACCTATCAGGAATATCATGCCCTTATAGTAGAGCATGCCAAGAGGTATTATGCAAAGAAAGGGGAATATCATAATTGTCCTTTATATAAAAAATATGTGAAAGCAGGAGGTAAGAAAGGAAGGGTTGACATTAGGAAAGCCAAAATATTAGAATCCTAAAAATAATAAGTAAAACTAATATATTGTGTCAGTATCGCTCCTATCTCTATTTCGAATTGAGCGTTTTTCTCGTCTGTTACCGGCCACCATCCCTGCTTGCCGAACTTTTTCAACAGCCTTTTATAAATTTTTAGTATTTTTTTGTCCATCTTATTTTTTCTTAAAGAGATGTATTATCAGGAGTATTATTGCTATGAACATGGCTGTGTCTGCTATGTTGAACGTAGGCCATATCTCTAGGTTTATGAAGTCCCTAACATAGCCTAGTAGTATCCTATCGATTAGGTTTCCTGCTATGCCCCCTATTAGCATCCCTGTTGGGATTTGTAGTTTTTTCTCTTTTTCTCTTATCTTAGTTGCATAATAGAGGAGTACTATCAGTGCTGCTGAGGCTACTGCTATTAACAGCAACCTCTGCCCGGGTAGTATGCTGAAAGCTGCCCCTGTGTTTTCTGTGTAGCTTATTATATCAAACCCAAGTACTGGGTATTTTTTGTTTGTTAGAACTATCTTTGTTATTTGGTCCATGATTATTGTTATCGCTGCAGCTGCAATCAATTTTTTTTGTCTCATCTAATTTTTTTTGTTGTCATTTATTATAAACCTTTTGTTATTTCTTTTTCTTGTGGTCTGAATGGTTCCATCAATTTTTCTAGGTTTTGTTGTTTTATCCTTTCTATGTGCTTTATTTTTTCTTTACTTTTTATCATGTCTGTAAAGTTTGCATGTTTTGTGTATCTCATGACGTATTCTGCTTCTTCATCGTTCAAGTTGAATCTTTTTAGGTATTCTTTTATTATTTCATATTCATTAAGAGCTCCTACCTTTTTTGTTTTTTTAAGCTCTCGGATTTGTTCGCTTAGCAGTTGTATTACACCTTCTTTGCCTTTTGTGTTGTACATATCGAGCAATGTTATAAAGTCCTGTTCTGTTAGTATTACAGATGCAAGTGCCAAACTCTTTGAGAATCGTTCATCTTGGACGTCTTCCATAGCCTCTTTGAATGTTTTTCCTCCTATTGGGAGTATTTTTTCTAAGAGGTTCAATAGTCCGTGTTCGTTTAGCCTGATGTATGCCCCCTCGGAATTTTCTGATATTTTTTGTTGTTCAGGTGTTAGGCTGTAAGTTGAGGTTAGGTAAGCAAGGGATTTTCCTAGTATACTTTTGTCTTTTTCTGTAGTTATTTTGTATACGTTTTTTCCATGGTAGTAACCACCGAATACTTGCTCGTATATCCTAGCTATTACTTCATTGTTGAATTCCATTATCTCCTCAGAAGGTTTGTAACTAAGTCTTATATTCTCATATTCCTTATTGTCATATTTTTCGTAGTGCCATTCCCCTTGTAAGCCGTTTATTTCGTAGTTTGCTCCTTTCTCCCTCACTGTCAAGTCATCTTTACTTTCTATTCTATTCATCTGAAGTTTTACTAGCATGTTTCCTTTGGCGTCGTATATTACGGTTTCATTATTCATTCCTTCATCTTTTATAGTTAGTTTTTGTAGTTCTTTTGGGATTGTCCAACTCGCTTGCTCTTCTTTCACTGTCGCTATGTATATGTCGTCTTGTTTTTGTACTTTGTAGTGTATTTTTTTAAACCACAATTCAGATTCTTCAACATCATACAGTTTATCGTGTGTAATCTCGTGTATGCCTATCGTTGCTATGTTTTCGAGGCTTGATCTTTCTATCTGTATCTTTCTTGTTTGTCTGTCAAAAAGCCCCATCACTTTTTCATAGTTTCCTTCTTTATCTTTTCTCTTGACTTCGCTTTTTATTTCTATGTTTTTTTCTTCTATTTTATTAAGATTTAGTCCCTGCTTTCTTGCATAATCAACTATCGTGTCAAAGAATTCTTGTTTTACGGAGCTGGTGGCTGTTTGAGCTCTCGCTATAATAGGCATTGTATAGCTTCCTAAGAATATCAGCCCCGCTATCCCATATGTTAGTATACCCCTGTAATTCATGCCTTTTTTTTAGAAATTCAGTTTTAAATACCTTTCGTTTTGCCACTACTCGAGAATAATCATTTGCAGGGGTTGCATTTGAGGAACGTTCTTATTTCGTGGAAGAATTCTTTTGCTTCCCTGTCAAGCCTCTGTTTGTCTTTTTCTATCTTGCCCCTTATTACGAAAGTGTCATAAACTCCCCTTATGAATTTGCTCATGAATCCCTTTTCCCACCTCGCTTCGTAGTCCATTTCTATGTATGCCTCTATGCTGAAGCTCACCTCTCCTGTGTTCATCATCCTTTTTTTGCCTTGCACCTCTCTCAGGTTTTTGAATTTGACCCTTGCTTCTATGTGGAATTTTATGTAATCGTCCACTTTTTTGTCTGCTTCCCATTTTATGGATGCGTTTTTCGCCTCTTCTTTCTGCGACGATATGTACTCCTTTTCATAGAAGTCATAGCCGTGTTTGTCAAACCAAGCTCTTCCCAGCTTGTAGAGTTGCTGCATGTCGAAGGTTGCTTCTTGCGCAACCTTTAACGGCTTTGATGGTGTATGCACATAGTCTATTTCTGACATTTTATTTTTTATTTGTTTTGTTTTTATTTAAACCTTTTTATTGTACGTATTGGTTGAAGTATGCTTTCATATCCTCTTGGAGCTTGTATACCTTGTCGTAGCATTCCCTTGTGTATATGTCTACTTTCTTTTTGGCTATCACTTTTTCGTAGAGGTTTCTGAGCACTCCGGCCCCTTTCATTCCCTTTTCCAGATAAGCTCCCAACCTGAATTCGAAGTCTCCTTTTTCTATTTTTATCTTTTTTTCTCCCATCTGCACCTCTACTTTGTTCACGTTTATGAGTAGGAATACTATCTCAATCACATAGGTGTAGTAGGGGTTTTTCTTCTTTTTTCCCACCCACCTTATGTCCATTTTTTTCCCTGCTGGTTCTGTTTTTTCTTCGTAGAATCTTTCAAGGTCCGGTACAAAAAATTCCTCAAATTCAAACCATCTCTCCAGCCAAGTGTAGAACGTTCCCAGGTCTAGGTAACCTACGTGTCTTACTTTCATCCCTCCGGGCATGGGGGGTGTTACCCATATCTTTTCTATTACATCAGCCATTTATCCCCTCTTTTTTATTCTGTGTATAGTCCTACCGTTTCCTTCAAAGTCTTGAATGCGCTCATTCCTTCACTGTATGCCTTGCCTGCATATTCGGTTTCTATCTCTTTTTTTATTATGTAGTTGTTGTACAGGAACTTTATGAATTTTGCGAGTCTGCTCTTTTCAAACTTTTTTCTATAATCAAGTTCCATAAAGACCTCTTCTCTCGCTTCCAGCTTTCCGTAGTCGAGCACCTTGTCTTTTATTTTTACTTTTTCTGTTTCTAGTATTAGGAAGTTTATGTTTATTGTGAATTTGTAGTAGTCTGTTACAAGTCTTTCTCCCTTCATTTTTAGTTTTATTTCCGCTCCTTTGGGTTTGAAGTTTGTTGTGTTCTCTGCTTCTGTGTAAACATAGTTGTGGTCTTGGAACCAGCTTTTTAGGTTTTTGTATATCATGTTCAGGTCGAAGGGTCCGTCTTGTATAACCCTGTTTGAGAATATCTTGAGACTCGTTTTTTTCCCCGGAAACATATTCTTATAAATTCTTATTATGGTTAATAAGTTTTTCTATGCTCCTGCGGATTAATAAAATTTATAAATTACCAATATATTCAATCTGGAGTAAAAGAGGTGTTTATGGCTAAGGTTAGGTTTTTCAAGAGCGCTACTGAGAGTCTTTTCGGTCCCGGGGAGCAGGCTCCTCCGAAGCCTAAGGTTTTGGGTGTTGACGTTAAGCCTGTTAGGACTCAGAAGCTCATCATCGAGCAGATGGGTGCTTCTGCAGAGCCTTCTTATTTCTGGGTTCTGAATTTTTTGCAGCACCCTAACACGCTAAGCTATGAGGTTGAGAAGACTTCTGATGTTTTTTCTGCCACTGAGATGTCTACCTTCTTCGGCGTTGCTGAGGAGCGTAAGCAGAAGCAGCAGGAGCGTATCTCTCAGCACCTGGCTACTATTGGCAACATGACCCGTAGCGTTTTTCAGATGGTTAGGGAGCTTAGGATTATGGATGAGCGTTTGGAGTATTACGAGAGAAGCTACAGGGGTGATGATTCTTCTGAGATAACTCTGAAGAATATCTGGACTAACCTCGTTGAGGGCGGCTCAGAAAGCCCTACTTCTATTTTTGGTTTGGCTCGTAAGCTTGGTTTTGTTATAATCCCTGACCTATTCTTTAAGATCAATCCTAAGAGTGGAAGTGCTGGTGTTGATAAGGAGGTTAACGCTTTGAAGAATGAGGGCATTAACGCTCGGGTTAGGAGTATCTTGAAGAGTAAGTTAGTCGAATATTATGTTTGGAAGGAAAAAACGTATAAGGAGTTGAAGTGGGGTAAGAACTTCAGGCTTAAGGCCTTGAATCAGCATTACCAGACTATTAGGATGTACGCCAAGTGGGTTAAGCCTTTTTTGAAGAACATTCAGAAGCTTGAGCTTTCCCAGAGCAGTGCTGCTGAGCTTGTGACTGCTTTTGAGACAAATCTTATCGAGCTTGAGTTGTTTGCTAAGAAAAACACCTATGAGATGTTGACTAATAGGGGTATGGTTGAGCGTGTGTTTACCGAGAAGATTCCATGCATCATTGTCAAGTTCAAGTTTGTTACTCTTCCTGAGATGGCTTTTCAGAAGGAGTTCCAGCGCGCTGCCGTTCACGCAGGCAGGATTGAGATTACTATTCAGGGTTATGTCTTAACCCCTAAAGAGATTAATGATCATAAGAAGGCTAAGGACTTGGAAGATTTGGAGGTTTTGAGGTCTGTTGACTCTTCCCTGGATGCTCTCGGTGATGAGTTGAAGAAGTACCTAGTTGAGTCTGGTGAGGTTAAGCCTGAAGACGTTGGGATGAAGAAGGAGGAAAAGAATAAGATTTATGCCAAGGACATACTGATGCCTTTCACCTCAATTGTTAAGGGCTTCGGTGATTTGTTTGGTGGCCTGAAGTGGGGCACGGGTAATAAGAAGAGGTTGTCTTACTATGAAAGGGAGCAGGAAGCTGAGGCAGCTAAGGTTGTTAGCGATAATGTTTACACCTTGTATGATGTTTACAAGAAGACTCACGGCATGTTGAGTTGGTAATGGAAAGATTAATAAAACTCTGAAATATATTTTTTAACATGGCATTCGTATCCGATTACTGGCACGCTCTGGATAAGGAAACTGCGGAACGTCTTGAGGTTAGCGCTAAGGACATAGGTATCTCTCACGGAGCTGGTGACGTTCTAGACGGCTTGCAGGCTAACATCCGTGCTGGTGCCTCTGCTGTTGAGCTCGGTTTTACTGGTACTGGCAAGGGCAACCTTGGCGGCGGTCAAACCAACCCTGAGATGTTTGGTAAGGATAAGAGGGAAGCTATGAGGCAGCTTTCTAAGATTAACGAGGTTGTTGTAAGCACTCACGCTTCTATCGGCGTTCAAGGCATTTCAGGTTTGGACCCTAAGGAGAACGCTTTCACCCCTCAAGCTTCTGAGAATGTTATTCACGAGATTGAGCGTACAGTTGACTTTGCTGCTGACGTCGCTGGTGGCGGTCCTGTTGTTATTCACGGCGCTGAATTTCCGAGGGAGGTTTCTGAGAAGTACAAGGAGTTTGAGATGTACGAGGAGGAAGCCAAAAAAACGCCAATCTGGCTTGTCAACAAGCGAACAGGCAGGATTGAGACAGGCCTCACAAAGGACTCAGAGCTGCCCATACTTGACAAGTACAAAGAAGGCCCTCAAAAAGGTGAACCGGTGTATGATGAAGAGAAACACGAATTCAAGATAACGATGATGAACCTGGAACAATTCCAAAAAGAAGAGGGGATAAAAGACACTCAGAAAGCAGCATTGGAGTTCTACAAGCAAAAGATCTTAGCAGAACAACTCAGCAGGATAAGCGCGGAAGAGATGAGATGGAAATACGGCTACGAAAAAGAAAAAGGCGATTATGATTATATGAGGGATTCCAGCAAGATGATCCAGGACCTTAAAAAAACAAACGAGCCTTTAGCGAAATTCCAAGCAATACAGCTACTTAAAGAAGTAGGAGGTGCGCCCCCTCAAAAAAGCGAAAAATACCTAGAGTTCCTGGAGGACCCGTTTCGCTATCTAGGAAAGACGTTACAGCTGCAAGAATCGCATATAAAGCAGCTTGAAGAGTCTGCAGCATCTTACGCCCAACAAAGGAAGATGATAGAGAAGCAAAGAGACGAGATACAACCTATAGAAGAATACGGAAAAATAGCCTCAGCAAAAAACTTGGCAAGGGCAGCCATATATGCTTATGATACCGAGGAGGATATGAAGTTGAAGAAGCCTCTTTTTATCGCTCCCGAGAACTTGTTCCCAGAGACGGGTTACGGTAGCCATCCGCAAGAATTAAAGGAAGTAATAACAGATGCGAGGAAAGAGATGACTAACCGCTTGGTTAAGGACAGAAATATGTCTGAATCCGAGGCTAAGAAGATTGCTGAGGATCACATCAAGGCTACCTTTGATATCGGTCATGCTTATACTTGGAAGAAATATTTTAAAAGGGAAGCAGGGGAGACTAGAGAGCATTACGAGGAGAGGTTTAATGATTGGCTTTTGGATGAGGTGGATTCTTTAGCCAAGAAGGGTATAATTGGTCACGTTCACATATCTGATAATTTCGGTTATTATGACGAGCACCTGATGCCGGGTGAGGGTAGCGCTCCTCTTAAGGGTTTCATTAAGAAGTTGAGGAAGGCTGACCTCACTACTCCTATGATTGCTGAGCCCGGCGCTCAGGCTCAGGATCAGTTTTACACTGCTATGACCGGCGCCTGGGGTGCTCTTGCTACTTCTCCTATCTACAGGAGTTTTAAGTGGACTGATATTGAGGATTCTTATTTCGGCAGGACCAGGTCTCCAGGTTACATCGTCGGTAAGTATGCTCCGAGTGAGGAGTACAGGGGTATTGAGAAGGGTACACCTTTCTGGTCTGGGGTTGGTTTAGAATGAAAAAAGGGGTTGATAATAATGGAGTTCAGGATTGAGAAGAGAAAGAGGAATGTTGATATTCACTATCCTAAAGACCATTTTGACATAGCCCGTGATTTTGCTTCTCGAGTCTATAAGGAGTTTGGTCCTTTCATCAAGTGTTTGGTGTTGTTCGGTTCTGCTACTAAGGCACCTAAAATGGCTAAGGAAGCAGACATAGATGTCCTCATAATTATAGATGACGTCAGCATTAATTTTACCCGTGACCTGGTTCAGACTTATCGCATCGTCGTTGAGAAGGTATTGGTTGATATGAAGGACGGTGAAAGACTTCATGTTCAGTCCATGAAGTTGAGTTCTTTCTGGGAGTATGTTCGTGCTGGTGACCCGGTTGCTATTAATGTTTTGCGTTACGGTCTTGCTTTGATCGATACAGGCATTTTTGATCCCTTGCAGGCCTTGCTTGATAACGGTAGGATCAGGCCCACCCGTGAATCAATCTATACTTATTTCACGATGGCCCCTGCCTCTGTTAGCAGGTCTAAGGAGCACATACTTTCTGCTATGGTTGATTTGTATTGGGCTTCTGTTGACGCTGCTCACTCTGCTCTGATGTCTCTAGGTGAGGTGCCACCCTCTCCCGACCACGTTGCTGACATGCTTGAGCAAAAGATGGTTAGGAAAGGTCTTCTCAAGCGTCGTTATGCCGACATTATGAGGGAAAACTATAACACCATGAAGCAGATCATTCACAGGCAGGTGAGAGAGGTTGACGGTAAGGAGTATGACGAGTACAGAAAGAAAACCATCAATTTTGTTAACGAGATGCGAAAATTCATAGAAAAGAGAATGTATTCTCAGAAATTATAAAAAAAAATTAAAAAAAGGAGTTTTATCTCCTTCTACGAGGTTTGGCACCTGTGAATGCATTTATGTATGCACCAGATGTTCCTAGCATGAATCCGTAAGCACCTTCTATTGGTAAGCTGTCTATCAGACCTTTGTATTGTGGATTAGCTAGTTGTGCTACAGGTCCCACGTTAAGAGTAACTGCTTGATTGTAATTTTGTAATGCTTCAGATAAATCGTCAATACTCTCAGCGCCTTCCCAGGCTACCTGCAATTCCGCAAGTGCGCTTGATACAGCATAAGCGGCAGGACCCGCATTTACATTGAGTAATTTATCACGTACATCTTTAGCATCTGCTTGGGTTACTCCTTTACCCTTAAGTACCTTAAGCATATCCTCTATGGTTAATTTCTTTTCTTTCTTATTTTCGTTTGCCATTTTTCCTCCTTGTTTTGTAAGCATAACGGGTTAATATTATTTATTATTTTGTTACTTGCTAGTAGTTATTATACTATTTAAACCTTTTGGTTTATAACCTCTCTGTGATATCAATGTATTTAGGTTCAGGTTCTTTGCCAACAGCCTTTATGAATCTTTCAAGCTTCATATCAGGCTTTTTGGAACCTACAAAAACCTCTTTGGTTCTTTTATCGACTAATGCGTACATAATTACAGTCTTTTCACTTTTAGGATTATTGTAATCTTTTACTTTTGTTTCAAAACATTCTATGTTCTCATATCCTTGATTTTGTGTCATTTTTACTTTTGCCTATTGTCTGCTTAGATATATCTGGTTTATCTTCTCGCCCAGTGTTCCCCTTATGAATTCTACAGAGCCTTTGTTGTCTATAACATATACAGGTCGTTTTTCTATGATAGACCTCCTTTTAAACTTAGGCAATTCGTATGATTCTATTTGAACATTTTTTTCGTCTTTCATTTTGCACCCCATAATCGTTAATTTGTTACTATCTATTAGTAATAACTAATATATAAACCTTCCGCTGTTTTTTGCCCTTCCCAGGGCCTAGAAACCTCAAATTTGGGCTTTCCAGCCCTTAGAATTCTGCCTTTACAGGCTCTCTAACGCCTAAATTTTGAACTCTTTTCTTGCAGCGCTAAGAAGTAGCTTTTTTTCTATCTTTGCCACTATGTTTTTTATTTTGTGTACGGCATCTACGTTTGCTGTTATGCTGTCTATTCCCATCTTTACGAGTATCTCTGCCATCTCAGGGTCAGATCCTGCCTGGCCGCATATGCTTGTCTCGACGTTGTATTCTTTGCATGTGTCTATTACGTGTTTTATCTGTCTTAAAACAGCGGGATGCTTCTCGTTGTACATCTTTGCCACTTTTGCATTATCCCTGTCAACTGCCAGTGTGAACTGTGTTAAATCGTTTGTTCCGAAGCTTATGAAGTCTATCCCTTCCTCGCATATCTCTTTTATTATCTGGACAGATGCTGGTGTTTCTACCATTATCCCGAAGTCTATGTTTTCCTGCGGCTCCAAGTCAAATTCTTTTAGTATCTCTTTTGTTTTCTTTATTTCTTCTACGCTGGTAACTAACGGAATCATTATTCCTACGTTTGTCAGTCCCTTGTCGTGAACCCTTTTTATTGCCTCGAACTCTGCTCTTAGTAGCTCAACCTCATCTAGTTCCCTCCGGATGCTCCTCCACCCCATCATCGGATTTTGTTCCAGGGGTTCCTCCTCTCCCCCTTTCAGACCTCTGTACTCGTCCGTAGGCGCATCGAATGTTCTGTACCAGACAGGTTTGCCTTTGAATGCCTCTGCTATTTTGCTTACATCTTCAACTATGATTTGTATGAGCTGTTCTTTTTTTCCTGTTTTTATCATCTTACTTGGGTGTTCGCCGTGTTTTGCTAGCATTAAGTTGTTCCTCAGGAGTCCTACACCGTCTGCTCCTGTTGCTGCTGCTTTTTCAGCAAATTCTGGCAGGTCCATTATTACTTTTATTTCTGTTATGGTTTCTAGCTGTGGTTCCTCTGTTTTTTGTTCGATCTCTGTTTGTGCTTCCCTTTTTTCTTGTATTTTTATTCTTCCTTTGTATACCTTTCCATGAGTTCCGTCTACAGAGATTAGCTCGTCTTCTTTGAGAATTTGTGTTGCTTTTTCTGTTCCGACTACACAGGGGATTCCCATCTCTCTGCTAACGATTGAAGCATGACAAGTTGATCCCCCAGCATCTGTGACTATTGCCACCGCTCTTTCCATGGCAGTGACGTAATCTGGATTCGTCATTCTCGCAACCAAAACATCGCCTTTCGTTATCCTCCCAAGTTCTTCCATTCCCTTTATTATCTTTACAGGGCCGATTCCTACTCCGGGGCTTACCCCCAACCCAGTTAGCACTACCTCTGCCTCTGTCTCTTCTATCTCTTCTTTATGTGGCTTTTTTAGTGTCGTTACAGGTCTTGACTGCACCATGTATATCATGTTTCTATCTATTGCATATTCCATGTCTTGAGGAGTTCCATAGTGGGTTTCTATTTTTACTGCCAGTTCTGCTAGTTTCTTTATCTCGCTTTCACTCAATTTTTGTTTTTTCTTCTTGTATTCTGGAACGTTTTTCTTTACGGTGTAACCTAAATTCTCATCAAGGTCGTACGCCCATGTTTGTTCTCTTATTATTTTGTATTTGAGTTCTAGTGTTTTTTTGTCTACTGTGTATTGGTCCGGGCTTATCGCTCCTGACACGACTGCTTCACCCAACCCCCATCCTGCCTCTATGATTATCTCGTCTTCGTTGTTAGTTGCAGGGTTTATAGAAAAGATAACTCCTGATTTTTCTGATTTTACCATTCTTTGCACTATTACTGCTATGAGGACTTTTTCGTGTGGGAAGTTGTTCTTCACCCTGTAGTATATAGCCCTTGGTGTGTATAGCGATGCCCAGCACTTCTGTACGGCTTTTATGAGGTTGCTTAACCCCCTTATGTTGAGGTAGGTTGCCTGTTGTCCCGCGAATGACAGATTTGGCAAATCTTCTGCGGTGGCCGAGCTTCTTACTGCTACAAATGCCTGTTCCCTTCCACTTTTTATTATGTCTAGTGGTTGCCCACCAGCTCTTACCACTTCCTCGCTCACGTTCAGGTTTTCGTAAGCCTCTTTTATCTCTGCTTTCAGATCTTCTTGCATCTCTGCATTTAGTATTAGTCTTTGTACTTTCATTGCAGAATTGTCTAACTGGTCGTTATCATCCACGTTTGTTGTGTCCAGGATGTCAAATATTTGTTTGTCTATTTTTGTGCTTGTAATGAATTTCCTGAATACTTCTGCTGTTACAACGAAGCCTGGCGGTATTGGCAGTCCTGCATTGTACATCTCTCCAAGATTTGCTCCTTTTCCACCAACGAGAGGTATGTCGTTTTTAGAAAGCTCTTTGAACCAGGCTATGTCTTCCATCATCACACCTTTTTGTTTTATTGAAAGTTCATTGGTAAATATATAAAACTTTCTTATTCATATCTTAAAGAGTCTACTGGTTTCAATCTTGCTGCCCTGAATGCCGGCAGCGTCCCAGATATTACTCCCACGAAGAAAGCAAATAGTAATGCAAATATTAGCAGTTGCCACTCTATTTTTATCAGCAGTAAACCAAACCCTAGTTGTGACGCTATTTTTCCGAATGCAAAGCCCACTACGGTTCCCAGTATCGCACCTATTAGTCCTCCGAATAAGCCCATAAGCCCAGATTCTATTAAGAACATGGTTAGTATGTCAGAGTTTTTTGCTCCAACTGCTTTCATCACCCCTATCTCTCTTGTTCTCTCCATTACGCTTGTGTACATCGCATTCATTATTCCAACGCCGCCGACAACTAGGCTTATTCCCGCTATTCCCCCTAGAACAATCTGTATTACCCCTAGTATGGTGTTTATTTGTCTGAGCAGTTCTTGCGGTGTGAATACGTCAAAGTTTTCGTTGTTCCTTGCTCTTTTTAGTTTTGTTCTTATGTCTTCTGCTGCTTTTTCTATGTCTACTCCGTCTTGGAAGTGTATTAGTATTGCGCTCAGTTCTTTTGGTTTGTTGAATAGTTCCCTTCCTGTTTCGAGGGGGATGATTATTGCGTTGTCGAATGTTGACTCTCCAAGGCTTTCAAGTATGCCCACCACCCTGAATTTTTTTCCGTTTATTACTATGTTGTTCCTCAGTTTTATTTCTTTGTCAAAAAAATCCTTGGCTAATTTATTCCCTATTATTACGCTGTCTTTTTCTCCGCTTTTGAATACTCTTCCCTCTTCCAGTTTTAGGTCTTGGTCTTCTAACACTCTTCCAAGCAGGTCAGAAGGGTAGTTTATTATAGAGCTGAATCTTTTTTCGTTGCCGTATTCCACAGTTGCTGTGGTTATTATCATCTCAAAAACGTAGTCAACCCCCATTATGTTTTCTACTGTTTCTTTGTCTTTTGTTGTTATTATGGTTGATGCTGCTGGCGCCCCAGTCAGTCCTTTTGGTAATATTCTTATGTCGCTTTTTCCCCTTTTTTCGAATTGTTGCAAAACAGCGTTTTCCAGTCCTTGTGATATGGTTATTAGCGCTACTATCGCTGCTATTCCTATCACTATTCCGAGCATAGTTAGGTATGCTCTGAGCCTTCTTGTTCTCATGTGACTCAAACTTAGCTTAAAGTATTCTTGTATCATTTCAGTACCTTAGGCTTTCTGCTGGTTTTAGTTTTGCTGCCTGTCTTGCCGGGAATACCCCTGCCAACATTCCGATTACTGTTGCAAACATAATACCGAATATAATTATTTTGTAGTCTATTATTATTTTTAACAGTCCAAATCCTTGCGCCTTTGCAACTGCTTCTGTTGCTAGGGCTATCAAGCTTCCCAACATTGCCCCCATCATCCCTCCTATGAGCCCTATTATTGCTGCTTCCACGAGGAATACTAGCATTACGTCTATGTTTTTTGCTCCTATCGATTTCATTATCCCTATCTCTCTTGTTCTTTCAAGGACGTTTGTGTACATGGAATTGCTTATTCCTACAGCTCCTACCACTAAACTTATCGCTGCAATAGCACCGAGTATTAGTTGTACTATCCCGAGCAGGCTCCCTATCTGTTCTAATATCTGCTGGGGGGTCATAACCTCAAAGCTCTCGTCATCTCTTGCTCTTTTTAGCGCTGTTTTTATTTTTTCACCGACGAAATTCACGTCCACCCCGCCTATTATTTTGATTTCTATCATGTCCACCTGGTCTGGTTTTTCGAATATCCTTCGTCCATCTTCTTCTGTTAGCACGACCATGTTGTCGTCTTGTGAGTTTCCTATCTCGTTTAGTATTCCTACCACCTTGAATTTTTCTTCTCGTATGGTTATTTTGCTGTTTATGCTTACTTCTTTTTCGAATCTGTCTTTTGCGAATAGGTAACCAACCATTGCTACGCCTTTTTCTCCGTTGGCAAACACCCTTCCTTCTGCTACAGTTATTCCTGTATCCGCGTATTTTTTGTCTACGTCTTTTGCTGGGAATGCTACTATCTGTTGTATGAATTGCCTTTCCCTTGAGAATTCAACTTCTTCTGAGGAGAATATGTAGGGGTTTACCCATTCTACCTCTGTGATGCTTTCAACTGTTTCTACGTCTTTCTTTGTTAGCCCTTCTGCTGATGACCCAGGCCCTGTGAATCCTTTCGGTGCTATATATATCCTATTCGAGCCAATTTGTGCGAACTGTTCCTCTATCGCATTTTGTAACCCATTAGAAATAGTTATCAGCGCTATTATCGCTCCAACACCTATCACTATCCCTATTATGGTTAGCCATGACCTCAGTTTTCTGTGACCTATGCTGTCAATAGCGAACCTGAGGTAGTCGACTATCATTGTTGCATGAATAGCTTTATCTTCCTAGGTATCCTCTTGAGATTGCTCCATCTCAGCGCTTTTATGAATCTTATTACCGCTACTATCATCCTCTTAAGTGCATTCTTCATTGCTTTTCCCAGATCTCTTTCTTTTCTCCATTCTTTGAACGTAAGGTAAGCAAAGATTGCTATTATGGTATAAATTATGAACGTTACGAAGGTGTTGCCTTGTGTCGACAAGCCATATTTCCTCAGTTCCAGTGATGAGTAAACTTTCAGGTTTACGTTCCCGTATTCTGTTTTTTCGTTGTTGTAGCTGTCTTTGTAGTTTATTCTGAGTTTTATGGGTATGTCTCCTTTCTTCCCAGCATATATGTTGAACTCTGATGTTTCAAAGTCGTCAGGGTCTAAGTTGCCAAGATAGGATTTCGTGTTTGACAGTATTGTGTAGTCTTCGCTTTGCAGTACTTCTAGTGTTAGGAATTTCAGTTGTGATGGCCCTATGTTTGATATGCTTATAGTTATCTTGCCTGTTTTTCCTGCTTGGAAAGTGTCTGCTTTTTCTAAGTTTAGTGTGAAAGAAGGTTCTGCCCCTACCATCAGTCCTATGGTTTCATTCTTACTGTATCTAGTTCCTGTCTCGTCTGAGTATGATACGTCCAGTTCTATCTGGTATGCCTTTGCTTCTGTGTCTGCAAGTGCCATTACGTTGTAATCAATTTTGCTTGTTTCTCCTGCATCCAGTTTTTGTATCTTTTTTTCTGATGTTGAACCTACCGGTATGAATGATGATGGTAACACCAGTTTGATGTTTATGTCTTTAAGCAAGGAATTGTCTTGGTTTTGTACTTCTATGCTCACATTTGAGATTCCTCCTTGCGGTATTTTTTCAGGTGTTGATGATACCGTTATTGATAGTAGTGGTTCTACTATCTGTACCTTTATCTTGAGTTTCTGTATGGTGTATTCTTTTGCATAGCCCCCTCCCATGTTTATTCTTACCTCAAGCTCGTTGTCTCCCTCTATTGCCTTTTCATCCACCCTTATTCTTTCGAAGTACAATACTGCTGACTGTCTGCTTCCCAGCTTGCCTACTGTTTTTACCCTTTCTCCGTCTACTTTGAAGGGGTATGTGTCCATTACCTCTAACCTTACGTTTTCCGCATCTTCGTCTGCTACGTTGTCTATCCTTATCCATGCCGTGAAGTAAGTACCCGGTTCTACTGGGTAGGGTTCATACTTTAGTTGGGTTACCTTCACGATGGGTGATTCTATGGTGTAGGTTTCTGTCCTGCTTAGGTTTTCTTCTGGGTAGTATTGTGTTATAGCACTTACATAGGTTACACATAGTAAGAACATTGCTAGGAGTAGTATTTTTTTCATGTGAAGTACTCCTCTTTTAGTTTTCCATCTGCAACACTTTTCGTGCACATCCCGTCTTTCAGAAAACATATTCTCTCTGCTTGTTTTGCTAGTGCTATTTCGTGTGTGATCATGATTATGGTTTTGCCTTCTTTGTTTAGTTCCATCAGTAGATGCATTATGTCCATCCCTGTTCTTGTGTCTAGGTTTCCGGTTGGCTCGTCTGCCAGTATGACTTCTGGGTTGTTTATCAGCGCTCTTGCTATTGCCACTCTTTGTCTTTCTCCTCCGCTTAGCTGTCCTGGTTTGAAGTTTATTCTGTGGCCTAATCCAACTTTTTCGAGCATATCTTTTGATTTGTTTATTCTCTTTTCTCTTTCCACCCTTTGAAATGTCATTGGCAGAGCTACGTTTTCTAATGCTGTTAAGCTTGGTATGAGGTTGAATGTTTGGAATACAAATCCTATTTTTCTTCCTCTTATTTGTGCCAGCTCTGACTCCTCAAGTTTCGATATGTCTTGTCCGTCTAGGTATATGGTTCCTCTAGTCGGCGTGTCTAGGCAGCCTATAGCATTCAGAAGTGTTGATTTTCCTGATCCGCTTGGTCCAAGAACAACGAAGAATTCTCCCCTTTTTATTTGCATGTTTACGCCTCTGAGGGCTGGAACCTCAACGGCATCCATCTTGTATATCTTCCAGACGTCTCTCAGCTCTATTATATTCCCCTTTTTCTTCTCTTTCATTAACTTTTTTAGAATTTTTAATCCTTTTAAGTTTTTTGTTTTTTTACGATGACAAATGAAATTAAATGTAAGAAAAAGTTTTTATTTTACTTCTTGCGGTTTTTGTTGTGGCGGTTCTCCCCTAAACACCTGTGCAAACGAAGGTGTCACCACAATCCAGTCTTCTGAGAAGCCTGCTATGTCCCCATTAATTGCGTCACATGTTTTCTTTAGCTTATTTACAGCTCTCTTTAGTTCTATTATGTCTTTGTCTTTAAGAGGTCTTATGTTTACCAGAGCTATTGTGTAGCCCTCTCTCAGCGCATCCAACGTTGTTTTTACGTCTTCGAACTCTTTTATTACGAAAGGTCGTATTATTATCTTTGCTTTTGATATCTTTCCTAGTTTTTCTGTATCTATCTCCAAGTAGTCCCCTCCAAATTCGTCTGGGTATTCGTCGTCGAAACTGGTGCCCCTAAGTATTTTCTCCTTAATCTTGTAGAATGCGTCTCTCATCATCGTTTGACCTCCGTTTTCTTTTTTTAAGATATATTGGCACAGATATATAAAGATTTCTATAATCTATATTTCATTTAGCACTTTCTAATAGGCTCACTACCTGCCATATCTGCGTCCTCGTGTATATTGGTAAGTTTGTCTCATCTGATGCTGCTTCCAGTTCCTCTAAAGCTTTGCTTGTCCTCACGCCAGGTTGCATGTTGTTTTCTGACAGCAAGTGTATGGCTGTTTTTATCCTGCATCTTATGTTTTTTGGTACGCTGTTGTCTTCCTCTATCTGGCAGAGGAGTTCTATGATGTCTTTGATTTTTTCTGGCATCAGGTTCCACCCCCCTTTTGTTTTAGCTTTTTCATAACTTCGCTTTGTATCTGTGTTGCCTCTTCCTTAATCTTTTTTTCCTGTTTTTCAAGGTTTTTGATCCTGAGCTCTATGATTTCTTTTTTTGATTTCAGGTCTTCTGTTAGGTCTTTCTTGTTTGTTGCCACCATTATCGGCCCCACTATCTTGTACGTCTCTTCTTTTGTCTTTTCCAGCTCCTTTAAAGCGTTGTCTATCTCGAACATCTGTGTCTGGAAGACCTGTTTCTGTATGATTATGTTTTGCATGTTCTGCTCCATCAGCTGTAGCTGTGCTATCTTCTCCTCTGTTTCTTTGTTTATCTGCATTTTTTACCTCGCTTTTACCTTTGCCTCTGCTGACCTCTGTTTGTAGAGTATCCTGCTCCCGCATTTCGGGCATCTGACCTTCTTTCTGAGGTATTCCATCTTTACTATATTGTCGCAGTCAAAGCATTTGTATGATTTCATTTTTACACCTCATAAGCCCTTCCCGTGAATTTTATGTTGCATGCCCTGCATTGCCATATTCCTTTAGAAACCCTCTTGACCTTTAACTTTCTGCAGTAGGGGCATTTATGCCACCCTTTCTGTTTTTTTTCGATGTCTATGACCCTTTGTCTTATCTTTTTACCGTATCTGGTGCCAAATCTGCCTGCTGTGAATACTTTTTTTGTTGCCATTTTGGTTTTGATGGGGCTGCCCGGACTTTCATTCTTAGGGTTTGCCCCTTGTAAGCGTTTTGAACCGGGGTTGTCAGGTCCCAAACCTGAAGTGCTGAACCAAGCTACACCACAGCCCCACTTAACGTTAATAAATCAAAATTTAGGGGTTTAAAAACTTATTCCTTCTCCTCTTTTTTCTCGGCCCCAGGTGCTGCTGCTGGTGCTGCTGCAGCTTCCTTTCTCTTTTCCAGCTCCCTCTTGGCTTTGTCTTGCAGCTCTTTTGTCTCTGTCTTGAATTTTGCCGCCTTCTCTGGTGTCATCTCTGTCCTTCCCTCCTTTATGTCTTTGTCGTACTTGCCCTCATTTATCTCCTTTATTGCCTCTCTGGGTTCTTTTCCTTCTACAAGTATGCCCATGGAGTCTAGTGATCCTATTACTGTTTTTACTGCTGATTTTAGGTCTTTTGTGAACATGCTTCCCTGTTTCATTTTGGCAACTTTTATTATCTGTTCTATGGATGCATTGGCAACCTTGATCTTGTTTGGCTCTCCTGAGCCTAGCTCTATTCCCAGCTCTTTTTTTATCAGCTGTGAGGTTGGTGGTGTTCCAACTGTTATCGTGTAAGTTTTGTCTTTGTTTACTTCTATTATGACAGGTACTTTCATCCCTTTGAAGTCTGCTGTCTTCTTGTTTATTTCAATTATCACCTGGCTTACGTTCATTTTCATCTCGCCAAGTTTAGGTCCTAGTGGCGGTGCGGGTGTTGCTTTTCCGCCCTCTACTAAGATTTCTATTTTTTCTGCCATTTTATCATACTCTCGAAAAATTTGTTTTATATAGTTTTCGGTAATGTGGCTCTGTAGAAATCCTTCGTAAACAGCGTAAAACGCTGTATCACTGTCGTCTGAACTGGATTATCCTGAACTGGCTCAAAACATAGGATTTCTACTAAGCCAAAAAAACAAAACTTTTATATATAAAAAAGGAGTAATATATAAAGTCAGGGGGGGGTTTTGACATGTATCAGCTTGTGGATAAGACAAAGGAGTACACTCAACAGACGATTGATACTGCTAAGCAGAAGCTCCTTACAAAGCTTATTCTAACAACTCCCAAGATGTCTAAAGCTAACATGCTCAGGTTCCTGGATTTCATTCTCTTCCTTGATTCTAAGAGGAAGCTAAGTTATAATCACAGGACAGGAATACTTGCTTTGAGGAAGATGGTTGAAAAAGATCACCCTGGAATAATGATGGTTAAGAAGCTTTGCAACTACCTTTCCCCTCATGCTAAAGAGAAACTTGTTGAGAATTTCTTTGTTAACGGTCTTTTCATGAATCGCGAAAGGAAGGATAGGTTTGCATCAATTTATGGCTTCAGCCCGCCTTACTTTTTTGTCATGAGCCCAACCATGAAGTGTAACCTGCGTTGTGAGGGCTGTTATGCAGGCAGGTATGAGAAAGAGGAGTTGAGCTTTGAGTTGATGGACCGCTTGATGGTTGAGGCTAAGGATATTGGCATTCACTTCATCACCATTTCTGGCGGAGAGCCTTTCATAAGGAAGGATGACTTGTTCAGGTTGTTTGAGAAGCATGATGACATGTATTTTCAGGTTTATAGTAATGGCACTTTGGTTACTAAAGAGGTTGCAAAGAGGCTTTCAGAGTTGGGTAACGTTGCTCTTGCTCTCAGCGTAGAGGGTTTTGAGAATGAGACTGATTTCAGGCGTGGCAGGGGAATCTTTAGCAGGGTTACTAAGGCCATGGATAATTTAGGGGGGTATGGTGTTTTGTTCGGTTTCTCTGCAGTTCCTACAAGGCGTAACGCTGATGTGCTTTGCAGCAAGGAGTTCCTTGATTTTGTTATGGACAAAGGCTGTTTTTTTGGCTGGTTCTTCCAGTACATCCCTATCGGTATCGATCCTAATGTTGATTTGATGATGACCCCTAAGCAGAGGAACCGCTTCAGGACCAAGCTTAAGGAGTTGAGAAAGAACAGACCTATGTTCCTGGCTGATTTCTGGAATGACGGTCCTTACATGAGCGGTTGCATGGCAGGTGGCAGAATGTATTTCCACATCACTAGCAGGGGTGATGTCGAGCCTTGCGTTTTCGTTCACTTCGCTGTTGACAACATTAAGGAAAAATCTTTGAAGGAGGTTTTGAATTCTGATTTCTTCAGGGATATCAGGTCAAGCCAGCCTTGCTCTGAAAATCATTTGAGACCATGCATGGTTATCGATAACCCGAAGATTATGAGGCAGGTTTGTGGTAAGTACAACGCTTATCCAACCCACCCAGGTAGTGATTCTATAATTAAGGATAAGAAAATAGTTTCTTTCCTCGATGATTATTCTGAGAATTTCAAAAACATAGTTGACCCTATCTGGAATGAGAAGAAGTACTGAGTTGTCTGGCAAACCATTCTATTGTTTCTTCCAATCCCTTTTCTAGGTTTGTTTTAGGTTCCCACCCCAGAAGTTGTCTTGCTCTTGTTATGTCTGGGCATCTCCTTTCAGGGTCATCTTCAGGTAGTTCTTTGAATCTTATTTCTGATTTTGAGTTTGTCATTTTTATTATCAGTTCTGCTATTTCTAGAATCGTTTTTTCTTCTTGGTTTCCGAGATTTATTGGTTCATGGTAGTTTTCTAATTGCATTATCCCATATACTCCTTCTATCATATCATCTACGTAGCAGAAGCTTCTTGTCTGTTTTCCAGTTCCGTATATCGTTATCGGTTCGTTTTTGAGAGCTTGGATTATGAAGTTTGATATTACTCTGCCATCATCCATCGCCATTCTTGGCCCGTAGGTGTTGAATATCCTAACAATTTTTGTGTCTAAGCCATGTTCCCGATGGTAGTCCATGAACAGTCCTTCAGCAAATCTCTTTGATTCATCGTAGCAGCTGCGAGGCCCTAAAGGGTTTACATTTCCCCAGTACGTTTCTGTTTGGGGGTGGACTGTTGGATTCCCATAAACTTCTGACGTAGATGCTTGAAGTATTTTTGCTCCTGTTCTTTTTGCTAAGCCTAACATATTGATTACAGCAAGGGAGCCCATTTTTCTTGTGTTTATTGGGTTTTTTTGGTATTGTATCGGTGATGCCGGGCATGCTAAATTGTATATTTGATCAACTTCTATTCTTAATTCATTTGTTAAGTCATGTCTTACGGCTTCAAATCTCAGGTTTTGTGCTAAGTGTTCTATGTTCTTTTTCTTTCCAGTATAGTAATTATCGACGGATATTACTTCGTTGCCTTGTTTCAATAAATAATCACATAGGTGACTTCCCAAGAATCCTGCCCCTCCAGTTACTAAACTTCTAATGTTTTTCATTTTTTTTATTCTCCGGCTCTATGTGTGATCTGCCTATACTGTAGTAGTAGAATCCCAGCCTGCTCATTTTTTCTGGTTCGAATACATTCCTTCCGTCAAAGAAGTGGGCTGGTTCATTCATCATTCTTTTTATTTTTTTCATATTCATCTTTTTAAATTCTTGCCATTCTGTCATAAGCACTATTGCGTCAGCTCCTTTTACAGTTTCTTCAAGATTTTTGCAGTATGTTACAGTGTCTTTGAAATGTTTTTTAGCGTTTTCCATTGCTTTTGGGTCGTAAACGTTTACCCTTGCTCCTTCCTGAACCAGTTTATTTATTATGTCTATAGATGGTGCTTCTCTCATATCATCAGTGTCTGGTTTGAATGACAGACCTAACGCTGCTATTTTTTTGTTTTTCAACGTCCATAAACCTTTCTCTATTATTCTTACAAAGTATTCTCTCTGTGCTTTGTTGACTTCGAGTATCTGTTTGAATAATTCTGCATTGATGTTTTTTTCAATGAATATGTTGTAAATATTTTCTATGTCTTTTTGGAAGCATGAACCACCAAAACCTAGGCCTGCATCTAGGAAGGCATATCTCCCTATTCTTTTATCAAGTCTCATTCCCTCAGATACCTGCGTTACATCAGCTCCAGTTGCTCCACAAAGTCCTGCTATAAGATTTATGAATGACACCCCTCCGGCCAAATAAGCATTTGATGCAAGTTTTATTAGTTCTGCGCTCCATATGTCAGTTTCTAAAATCTTTGTATCGAAGTTGTGGTATAATTCCCTCATCTTTCTTAGAGGTCGTTTTAGTAATCTCTTTTTATTATCTTTCATCACTCCTATTACTATTCGATCAGGGTTTAGTGAATCTTCAACAGCTTTTCCTTCTCTTAGGAATTCTGGGTTTGAAACAACATCAAATTCGTATAGTGTTCTTGATTTGATCATAGTTTCACAGACTTTTTCTCCTGTGAGTATCGGGACTGTGCTTTTGTCAACTATTACCTTGTAGTCTTTCATAGTTTGTGCTATCATTCTTGCTGCGTTTTCAACGTATGACAGGTCTGCTTTTCTAAACCAACCTGTTTCTTGTTTTGGTGGAGTATTTACGCATATAAAAAGTATTTCAGAATTATCTATGCAGTAAAGTGGGTCTGATGTGAATTCTAGTCTCTTTTTGTAGTTATTTGTTACCAGTTCCTCAAGCCCTGGTTCATATATAGGCATTTGTCCTTTTTCTAGTTGTTCGATTTTTTGTTCATCTATGTCGTAGCATATTACTCTGTTTCCTTTCTCAGCTAGTATTGTCCCATGTGTTAGTCCGACGTAACCAGTCCCTATAACACCTACATTTTTCATGTTTGAGAATTCGTTTTTGTTTGTTTATAACTATTACTTCTCTTTATTATATATGTTCTTGTTTGGAGAATCTTCCAGAGTATTTTGCTCTCCCTTCAGTCCTTTCGAGCACTATTTGTGCTACCCTCGTTCCCACCTCTACTTTTAATGGAAGGTGACTAACATTTTTTATTTCCAGTACTTGTTTGTTGCTGATTCCAGGGTTTATGAAGTCTGCCGTTATATGTACTGCCACCCCAAGCCTTGCAAACTTTGACCTTCCAGAAAGCCATCCGCATATGTTTTCCGGTAGCGTTATTTTTTCTTTTGTTATTCCCAGCACGAATTCCCCGGGATGAAGTATTATGTACCTCCTTGCTTTTCTCTTTCTCGTTACCTGTTCAAAGTTTGCCGTATCGTTTACTTTGTATGGAAACAGTCTTCTTTTGAAAACCCTGAATTCGTTTCCCAGCGTTAAATCTATGGAAGCTGGCCCTATCTGGTTTTTGTTGAATGGTTGTATTTTTATTCTTCCCTTGTCCAATTCTTTTAGTATCTCTTTTTTTGTGAGTATCATGTTATGTGCATTATCTCGTGTTTTTCTGCTACCTTTTTTGCATACTCAAGTTTTTTCTTGTTCTCTGCATATATACTGAATAGCTCTTTTCCTCGTCTTATCTTGCTTCCTTTGTGCACTCTCAGGTAGAGTCCTGCTGCCTTGTCTTTGGGCGCTCCTGCTATCCTCGCTATTTTTGCGATTAGTTTGTTGTCTATTCTCGTTACAGTTCCTTTTTTGTTTGATTTTATTTGTGTGAAGTACTTTGGTTTTGGTAGTTTTATGTTCCTGCTACCTCCCTGTGCCTGTATTATCTGAAGCATTTTTTGGTATGCTGCTCCTGACTCTATCGCTTCCCTTACTTTTCCTTCCGCATTTCTTAATCCTGCCATTTTTAGCAGTTCTGTTGCTAGCATTATTGATTTGTCTCTTAAGTCATTTGGTCCTCCTCCTTGGAGTACTGATATGACATCTTTTGCTTCCCATACAGGTCCTACTCCGTTGCCAATCGGCTGTGTTCCGTCTGTGAGCACTACCTTTATTTTCATCCCTAGCTGTTTTCCTATTTTGATGAATTTTTTTCTTAGTTTTTTTGCTTCTCTTAGCGAATCTTTTGCCCCGTCTCCGTATGGTAAGTCTATCAATACGTGTGTTGCCCCTGCTGCCTTTTTCTTTGCCATTATGCTGGCTAACAATAAACCTTCTGGGTCTATGCTTAAAGGGTGCCTTATTTTTATGAACAGTTCGTCTACCCCCATCGGGTTGAGTGCTGCTTCCCAGATCAAGCATGCGTTTGTTTCTTTTATCGTTTTGAGTATCCTCTCGTGGCTTATGCATACCGGTGCCAGTACCTCCATGGTGTCTGCTGTTCCCGCTGCCGACGTTATCGCTCTCGAGCTTGTTTTTGGTATTGTATAACCGAGTGCTGCTACTACCGGTACTATTACCATGGTTGTCCTGTTTCCTGGAACGCCCCCTACGCAGTGCTTGTCAAGTACTATCTTTCTGTCTAGTCTTATCTTGTATCCCTTGTTTACCATTGCTTGTGTTAGCTGTGTTGCTTCTTTTAGGTTCATCCCTTTTGTGTATGCTGCTGCTACGAAGTATGTTATTTCTGTCTCGCTTAGGTTGTTTTCAAGGACATCATCGACTATTGTGTCTAGTTCTTCTTTTGTTAGGCGCGTCCCGTCAAGTTTTTTTCTTATAAGGTCAAGTGATTTTGGCCTTTCTGTTCCCTCTACTTCAACATGTGTCCCTTCTGGTACGTCCAGTTTCTTTACCGTTTCCTCAAATAATCCTATCTCCCCTGGTCTTATCCCCTTTGTTGAGATGTCCATTACTGCTACTATGTCCTTTTCTGTTTTTACCCTCTTTATTTTAACCCTGTCCAGTGCATAGAGGTCTAATTTCTTTGCGTCTTCCCCGCTTATCACCGCTACTATGGGTCCGCCTGTTGACAGGTGTAGGTATTTTACTTTGAACTTCATATTAGCTTAGAATTTTCTTCCTCCCTCTCTTTTCATATTCCAACATATATTTTATGATGTATTTAAAATTAACGAAAATTTAATTAATGTTTTTCTTTCACCAAAGTCTTATTAAACAAACAACGGAAACGGTTTTAAAGCCTATTTCCCTTTTGTTTTGCTTATGGATTATTACTCGCAGATTGCAGAGGGGTATGATGAGCTTCATAGTCAAGAGCAGCTCGCCAAGCTAAAAGTTGTCAAAGAAAAAATTAAAGATGAAGGTTTGGTTCTTGACATAGGCTCAGGCACAGGCCTTTCCAGGCATTTTTTCAGGTATGTTGTTCAGCTTGACCCCTCCCTTGCTCTGTTGAAAAACTCTGAAGGCATGCGTGTTTGCGCAGTTGCTGAGTACCTCCCTTTCAAGGATCATGTTTTTGATGTGATAATTTCAGTAACCTCTTTGCATCACACTAACATAAAAAAAGTGGTTCCAGAAATAAAGCGTGTTTCTAAGCCGGGTGCTTCTTTTGCTTTTTCGATACTTAAGAGTTCAAAAGATTTTAAAAGGATTGTTTCTCTGCTTGAAGAAGGTTTTATTTTGGAAAAGGTTGAGTTGGATAAGGATTTAGTGCTCGTCTGTGAAAGAAATTCCTAACGGATTTTGGTCTGCAGATTGAATTTCACCTTAGAAAAAGGCAAGCCGATTAAGTAGGGAAGGCTGTTCGGAAATCTTTTGTTTTTTTGAATTTGATATACCTCAAAAGTGAGGTTTAAATAAATATATCCCACCAGTGGACGTCTCGACAACTGTGCGCGCAGGGTTTATAAAAGAAGAAGTATTATTTCTCGTTTATGAAGGGGGTATTGGTGCGTACTTACAAGTTTAGGCTGTATCCTTCTAAAAAGATTGCTGGGGGTATGGAAAGAACGCTTGATGCTTGCAGGTTTTTGTATAATGCTGAGTTGGAGTATGAAAACCAAGCATATTTTTCTAAAAGAGGGTATATCAGTAGGGTGGATCTTAACAGTCTTATTCTTGATTGGAGGATTATGAATCCTGATTTGAGGTTGGTTCATTCTCAAGTTTTGCAGAATGTTTCGGATAGGTTAACTAAAGCTTTTGAGAACTTTTTCAAGAGAGTTAAGAGTGGTAAACGGGTTGGTTTTCCCAGGTTTAAGTCTAGGGAGAGGTATAATTCTTTTACTTTTCCTCAGGGCGGTTTTAAGCTTGAAAGTAATAATCTTACGTTGTCAAAAATAGGCATAGCCAATATCAAATTGCATAGAAAAATAGGTGGTAAGATAAAACTCTTAACAATCAAAAAGACTCGTACTAATAAGTGGTTTGCCTGTTTCACAGTAATGATAGGGAAGGAGGTAAAAGAAAGGGAGGTTAGGGCTTGTGTTGGAATTGATGTGGGAATTGATAGTTTTTATGCTGATAGCGATGGCAACAAGGTTTGTAATCCGAAGTGGCTGAGAAAATCTGAGCAAAGGCTTGCTTTCCTACAAAGGAAGCAATCTAGGAAGTGTAAGGGAAGCAACAACAGTATGAAGTCAAGGTTAAGTATAGCAAGGATTCATGAGAGGATTGTTAATCAGAGGAATGATTTCCTGCATAAGGAATCAAGAAAATTATGCAAATATTCTATTATTGTTGTTGAAAAATTATCAGTTAGGAATATGGTTAGGAATCGTTACTTGGCAAAGTCTATTGGTGATGCTAGTTGGAACAGATTTCTACAGTTTTTGGCTTACAAAGTGGAGGAAACTGGTGGCCAGATGGTAGAAATCGAAGCTAGGAATACATCACAATACTGTATTTGTGGGAATAAAGTAAAGAAATCTTTGTCAACAAGAATCCATAAATGCGGCAGATGTGGTTCTAAAATGGACAGGGATGTTATGTCAGCTATCCTAATCAAGGATTTGGCTTTGGACAGTACCGTTGGAACAGCGGGAATCAACGCTTGTGGAGATGTT